>JAJYWY010000040.1 GCA_021791245.1 Microcaldota archaeon | reverse complement strand
GTCAACCAATAAACAGCAACATAGGTCAATTGAACACAGACAGGGATGTGTTCAAGGGCAGCACTGATACGCCCAGAGGCGATAGTCTATGAATGATAGAAACGCCAAACTAAAAGGAACCTCCTATCCTTCAGATAGGAGAGGATGTCAGAGATTACTCAGCGATTAGAGATGGTAGATTTTGTGTCATGAACTTTCTAAAGATTCCCTAACTGGTTTTCATTCGCAAAACGTTATAAAATGTGCCTGAGAATAATAAATGCCATAGATGATATAATGATAAGGCAGCCTATCGTGTGTGTTCTTGGCCACGTAGATCATGGAAAGACAAGTTTGCTTGACAAGATAAGAAGCACAACCACGGCAAACAGGGAAGCAGGAGGAATAACGCAGCATATAGGTGCAAGCGAAGTCCCTATTGACGTAATAGAGAGGATATCAGGCAGCCTTTTGAAGGCGTTCGGAGCTAAGATAGGCATACCCGGGCTTCTCTTCATAGATACTCCGGGCCACGAAGCATTCACAAACCTCAGGAAGAGGGGTGGAAGCGTTGCGGACCTTGCAATCCTTGTTGTGGATATAACGAAAAATCTTGAACCTCAGACATATGAGGCAATAAATATACTTAAGGACTACAAGACGCCTTTCCTTATCGCAGCCAACAAGATAGATTTGATAACGGGGTGGCAAAACTCAGGCTCAGCCAGCTTTGTTGATGCGCTTGCAAGACAGAATAGAAATACCTCAGAACTGCTTGAAACATATACCTATGAATTAATAGGCAAGCTAAGCGAGACCGGATTCACCAGCGACAGGTACGACAGGATAAAAGACTTCACCAGAGAGATAGCCATCTTCCCTATAAGCGCAAAAACCGGAGAGGGGATAGCCGAACTGCTTGTGTACGTGACAGGCTTGTCGCAGAGATTCTTGGAGGAGAAGCTGAAAATAAATGTGGATGGCCCGGCTAAGGGCAGCATAATAGAGAAGAAGGAGGAGAAAGGCTTGGGAGACACCATAGATATAATACTTTACAATGGGACGCTGAGCTCAAGCGACACAATCGCGTTCGCCACAGTAGAAGGAATAAAGACTGCAAAAGTTAAGGCATTGCTGAAGCCAAAGGCGCTTCAGGAACTTAGGGAGAGCAAAAGCAAGTTCATCTACGTTAATTCGGCAAGCGCAGCTGCAGGAATAAAGATAAGTGGAAGCGGGCTCGAGGACGCACTTCCTGGATCGCTTGTAGTCTCGACAAACTATCCAAACTATGAACAGGAGATAATGACTGAAATGCAGGAAGTTTTCTCCGCAGATCCCAAAGGCATAACGCTTAAAGCAGACACGATAGGCAGCATAGAGGCAATCTCAAAACTCCTAAAGGACAACGGCGTAAGCATAAAAAGGAAAGAACTTGGAAACATAACAAGAAGAGACATAATGGATGCTTTCTCAATGAAAGCTGTAGATCCTTACTCTGCAGTAATACTCGGATTCAACGTGAAAGTGGAAGATGATGCAGAGTTCGAGTCAACAATAACCGGAGTGGGCATAATAAAGAGCAACATAATATACAAGCTTATCGACGACTACAAGGAATGGATAGAAAACCAGAGAAACAGGGAGAACGAAACTGCGCTAAAGTCCATAACTTTTCCCGGGGAGATAAGAATAATACCAAATCACTGCTTCAGAATATCCCATCCCGCAGTGTTCGGGGTAGACGTAATTGAAGGGAGGATAAAACCATCGTACACATTAGTGAATATTGAGGGCAGGATAATAGGAAAAATAAAGGAAGTGCAAAACAACGGCGAGGCTGCACAGGAAGCTAAGAAAGGTGAGAGCGTTGCGATTTCTATAGACGGGGTGACGTTCGGAAGGCAGATTAACGACAATGATATTCTCTATACACATATAAATGACGATGACATGAGGTTTCTTAGGAACAAGTATTCACATCTTCTGAATGATGGAGAAAGAGAAGTAATTGCCAAGATAATTGGGATAAAAGAAAAAATAAAATCGGAAAAATCAAGCGAATAAATCGTTAAATTCCCAACGAGTTAGGCATTAAGTTTTGTTCTTGCATCTTATGTTTTTCTGAAGGAAGATTTCTTTTCATATTGTCATATTTCACGGCTGAAGCCGTACTTTTAAGATTGTTATGATAGGCAGTCATGCTACCCATTTATAGTACCTTCTTCACCGGCAGCGGCTTTTCTTGCGGAATGCCTTCATTCGATTTCTCAGGAAGCGAATTGCGGATTTCCTTTAAAAGAAACATCTGCCTGGTTAGCGTTTCCTTCTGTTCCTTTGAAGGATATGCACGATACTTATATATGGTTTTCAAGGCAGCCATGTTTATTTCACCACTAAGAGGCATGCGCTTTTTGTTTTCGCATTCGCTTCAATCCCGCCCATGAATAGTGCAGGTTTTACGCCCACAAATAAACTTTGAGGACCTTTAGTTTTTAACACGATTGATATTATCCAGATTGGGAATAATTGGCTTTATGCCAATTGTTCCTGGATTATATTAATTGCTGCCCTTATCCTCTTCCTTCCCTTCGGTATAGAGCGCAGCTGCCAGTTTGAACCTTGAAATGCTGTGCAGTATGACTCTTCCCTTTCCAGAAAGGGTTGCAAGGAAGATTCCCTCCTTTGCGAACATTGCGGACCTCACATTGTCTATCAGCTTTATGTTCATCTTTATCGAAGAATCGAATCCGGCAATGTGCCCTGGGTCAACTTCTATCGGGCTTGTTCCATCAAGGTCTATCTCAATTGTTTCCCCTACAGGCTGTATGAATACTATTCCAGGGCCGACAAATTTCTGTAACATTATGCCTGTACCTCCGAAGAATGCTGCACCTACATTAAGCGCCTGTATGCTGAACTTTACCGAATCTTGGGCTGCAAGAAATGCAAAATGCTCTGCTATGAACTCCTCTTCTTCACCGAGCTCTATTGCAACAACTTTCCCAGGAAGTATGCCTGAGAGAGAAACAGAGCCTACGCCTCCAGAAGCTTCGAATACGGTTAGCATCGCAGCATTGCCTACTATCTTCCTCTCCATTGCACTGATTATACCGCCAACAAGCCGCGGGGTCATAGATATTGTAGATGTCTTCCCTATAAGCTTTCCAGGGTCTGCGAAGATGCGCTCGCCTTCTTCAAGGTTTATTTTCACAAGCTGCTTGCCGGATATCTCATAATCCATTCGATCACAACATAGAATTTATTTCTTCGCCATCAATATTAAGCCTGTACTTTGACATCAGATCTCTTATAACTTCATCTCTATTCTTGTATTTTATGTTATAAGAAGCAATTAGCGTCTTTAGCTCTGCACCTGTTATCCTCTTAAGATTCTTCTTGATTATGCAGCTTGATACGTCATTTGCGGATTTTGGAGCTGCTTTCAATATTTCGTCTATTGCCTGCTTTGTTATGTTGCCTTTGGAATACTGGGAGAATATGGATATTAAGACTTCGTCTGTTATTGAATCCATGTCAAGTCCACCCCTACTCAATTCCTTCATCTTCTCGAGAAGAACAGTTGCCACCACAATAGGCTTTGCTTTTGTAGAGGATATTATTGCATTGTAAGTTGCCAATTTGGTGGACATTAGGAGTTGCTGCGCCAGTTGCTCATTGCCAAGCTGCTTCAAGAGCTCATTCTTAATAAGCTCGGGTTTTGGGGCCTTTGATTTTATCTTGGCATATTTACCTTGATCTACAACTATCGAGGTTGAATCAGTCTCCGGATACATCCTAGAACCGCTGGGGAGAGGCCTCAAAAATCTTGTTATCATGTTCTTTGAATCTGCAACTCTTGTCTCAAGAGGCACTCCTATCATGGCAAGCCTTGCCCTATGGATGGCAAGGCTTATTGCCCTTTTTGCCTTATCCTCGCTTTCCGCAGCAACTATTACAAATGCGTCGTTGCTTTCTATCCCAAGAGCCTTGGATAATAGCGATATCTCTTCATCTGATATCCGATAAACACCTATATCCTCATCACTGTGTATTATGCCCTTTACCCCTGCAGTTTTGGCATAGTCGCTCATCTCGCTCCCTAGCCTTCTTAATGGATTTATTTCCATGCCTATTATCCCCTTGAAGTTGCCTAGCCTTGCAGCATATACTTTCCCGGATGGGCTTATATTTTCCTTTATTATTTTAGATGATGTATTCCGGAATATTTCAGTGACGTCCAACGCATTACCTACATGCGCTTTCCTCTCTATAAGCATCTTCCTTATCTCGATTAGGTTCTTTTGCCTCTCAACTTCATTCTCTATTATCTTATCTGCCACATCTATCTCCTGAAGCCCCTTTACCTCGATCCTTGCACCCCCGGATATGGACACATTTACGTCTTGCCTTATAGTGCCTATTCCACGCTGCACCTTGAACGTAAGTCTGAGAAGAAGGCCTATTGCCATTGCCGCCTTTTTTGCCTCTTCGGGAGTCCTTATGTCAGGATTCGTGTCTATCTCTATGAGCGGAATTCCAAGCCTGCTTACGTTGTACGTTGCAGATTCCTCATCGTTCTTTTCAATCCCGGCTGACTCCTCCTCTAGGAATATAGTGGGTATGTCGAGTTTTCTGCCATCAACATTTATGTAGCCGTAGTATCCGACAAGCATCGTCCTTTGGAACGCACTTGGATCGCTTCCGTCTACCACACCTTTTCTCATGGGTTCTATCTCGTCAGGAGTAGTTGCGTTCAGTGCCGCGGATATCAGCATGGCAGTGTCAACCGCTTCCAGGTTTATCTCGTGTGGCGGCTCTTCGTCTATGTCAACAAGGCATGATGTGCCTGAAAAGTTTTTGTATATGAATTTTCTCTTTTTCTCGCTCTCGAAAATCGTCGATCTGTCTATGTTCCCTAATTCCCCCGCTACTGCCCTCTGCATCCTTTCAACTACCGCTATCTCCTTCTCGGATTCGCCTGATGCGCTGCATGAGCAGAATAGCTTATGCCTTGTTGCTAGCCTCTGGTGTATCTCAAGGCCGCATTTGAATCCCAATTTTTTGTAGTAATCAGCATCATGCATTCAATCAACATCCATTTCTATCCTTTCAGTCATTTCGCCAGCCATATTTTTGCCAAGCATCTCTTTTGCTTTCTTCTGACCATAGTTACCAAGAAGAAAACCAAGTTTCACAAAAGCCACCTCTGGAAGCATATCTTCGCAATATATTACGCCTGTCTCGCTGAGCAGCCTCAGGTTTCTGTACACATTCATGTTTACCCTTCCATATATGCATTGAGAAGTCATGCCTATTATAACTCCCGAATCTATTGCATCTTTTATGTTTTTTAGCCAGGAATTTTCGGTTATTGATGGACTTACTGGCGCATGGCCAAGCCCCGTGCCTTCTATTATTATGCCTTTGAAGCCTTTCTTTATGTAATAATCTATTATTCCAGGGTCAGAATTAGGATATGCGTTGGCAAGCGCGACTTTAGGATCGAATTTTGTAAGTGCAGATGCATTTTTATTCCAATTCTGCCTCTTCTTATAATCTGATTCGTAAGATATTTTCCCATTCTGCGACACAAGTGCTATTGGCATGGAGTTTATGGGCTTGAATGCATCTCTTCTTGAGGTATGCATCTTCCTGGCTTTAGTACCCCTTATGAAGCTGCACGCATTGTCAGAAGGCGTTGCATGCATACATATGCCTACTTCTGCAATATCACTCCTTGCAGCTATGTACGTCGAGCATATAAGATTCATAAATGCATCGCTGGATCCCCTATCACTGCTTCTCTGGGCACCAGTTAGCACTACTGGTGCATTCAGATCCTTAAGCATGAATGAAAGCGCTGCTGATGTGAAGTGCATTGTGTCAGTTCCGTGCGTTATCACAATTCCTTTTGCACCTTCATTCAAGGATTTTACAGCAGCATTAGCTATCTCTGCCCATTCAAGGTGTGTCATGTCCTCGCTTGCAATCTGCATCAGGTTCTTTACATCTATGTTTGCTATGCCGGACAGCTCTGGCACTTCATAGAGAAGCTCCTCTGGCTTTGTCAGCATGTGCACCCCCCCAGTAACATAATCTATCTTGCTGCCTATTGTACCCCCAGTATAGATAAGCGATACGGATTCAGGATTCCTGCCATGTTTTGCTACCATCTTTGGAAATGAAAACTCCCTATTCCCGGATTTTATTAAGCTTATCTTCAATGAGCTGTCCGCTTTAATACCTATGTTGTATCCATTGCCTAATTTTATTATGAATATGCTGCTGTCCCCGGATTCTGTCCTGGGCATAAGAGTCCCTTCGAAATCGCCTTTCTTTGAGCTTATTTTGATTGTGTCGCCAACCTTTATCTTCTGTCCT
>JAJYWY010000015.1 GCA_021791245.1 Microcaldota archaeon | reverse complement strand
TCCGACATAATGCACGCTTGTCTTTGATGATATATAGCCTCTTGACATATACTAATATATGAAAGCAAACTATGTATACCTTTGCATACAGAAACGCCGAGAGAAGATAGCGATTGAAACCCGCTTTCATCCCACCCATGAATGGTGTGGGATTTCTCGCTATGCACGGTTAAGTTGCAGATAAAACCCTAAAAATGTTGATAATGCAGGGCCAATCAACAAAACCCAAAATATAGGAAGTCTTATATTAATATTATTTCTATTCAATATGCTATTTGTACCATTCAAAGGAAGTAATGCAGTACGCGGTGCGGATAATGATAGAACTATGCAAGCAGCACTTTTCAGATGAGGAGAGCCTTGCGGGGCTCAATACGGATGTCAGTAAGTGGTTTACTGGAAAGTACAAAAGCCTTACACCTCCGCAGAGATATTCCCTGAAGCTTATAAAAGATAAGAAAAACCTTCTTATAACCGCACCAACCGGGAGCGGAAAGACATTATCGGCATTTATAGCAATAATAAGCGACCTTGTCGATGAAGCCCGGAAAGATGCCCTTGAAGAGAAGGTGTACTGCATTTATGTATCCCCTCTTAGGGCTTTGAACAACGATATATACAGAAATCTCAGCGTTCCGCTGGATGAAATATACTCGATGCAAGGGATGAAAGGATTTAAGAAGGTCGGCATAGGAATAAGGACTGGAGATACTACCCAGAAGGATAGGCAGCGCATGCTCGCACATCCGCCGAACATACTTATAACTACTCCTGAAAGTTTGGCGATACTGCTAAATTCGGAAAGGTTCTCGAAGAGCTTCAAAGACCTAAGGTATGTAGTAATAGATGAGATGCACGAGCTCGCAAACAACAAGAGGGGAGTGCACCTGTCGCTTTCGCTTGAGAGGCTAAGCGAGATGATAGGGCATGGATTTATAAGGATAGGCTTGGGCGCTACGCTATTCCCACTTGAGGATGCAGCCAGGTTTCTCGTTGGGTATGAAGGCAGCAAGGAACGGGATTGCTGCATAGTGGATGCAAACTGGGACAAGAAGATGGAATACGTGGCAATGTGCCCCATGCAGGACATAGTCAATGCGCCAGACAGCAGGATAGAGGATTCCGTTTACAGGATAATAAACAATATAGTCAAGAAAAACAGGACAACGCTGATATTCACGAATACAAGAAGCGGCACTGAAAGAACAGTGTTCAGCCTTTACAAAAAATTCAAGTATGAAGAAGGTAGCATAGCAGCGCACCATGGGTCGTTATCACGCGAGGCGAGGCTTGGAGTAGAGAAGATGCTAAAAAAAGGGGATTACAAATGCGTGGTGTCTTCAACAAGCCTCGAGCTTGGAATAGACATTGGCACCATAGACAATGTCATTCTGCTTGGATCCCCAAAAAGCGTATCGCGCGCGCTGCAGAGGTTCGGAAGAAGCGGCCACAATTTTAACGATGTTGCCAGGGGGGAAGCAATAGTGCTGAACCGCGACGACCTTGTAGAATGCGCAGTCATGCTTGACAGCGCAAAAAAACGCCATCTAGATTCATTCAGCACCCCAAAGAACTGCCTTGACGTGCTCTCGCAGCACATAATGGGCATGTCGCTGAACAAGGTATGGGATGTTGATTCTGCATTTGATACGGTAAGAAACGCCTATCCATTCCACACTCTTGACAAGATCGACTTTATGAGGACCCTTGAATATCTGGCAGGAAAATATGTGGGCTTGGAGAGCAGAAGAGTGTACGGGAAGATATGGTATGACGAGAAAGAGCAGAAGTTCGGGAAGAGGGGAAAGCTTGCACGGCTAATATATTACCTAAACCTTGGCACAATACCTGATGAGGTTGCAGTCGATGTTTACACAAAAGACAAATGGCCAGTGGGCAGCATAGAGGAGGATTTCTTATCAAGGCTTAAGCCAGGTGACATATTTGTACTCGGAGGGAAGGTATATCAGTTCGAGAGCGCAAGGGGCATGAGATGCATAGTGTCGAGGGCTGACGGAAAATCACCAACAATACCTCCTTGGTTCTCTGAGCAGTTGCCCCTTACTTACGAACTTGCAACTGATATTGGCAGATTTAGGGAGGCAATGGACAATGGCATATCGATAAAGGGAAAGGCGATCCCGATAGGAAGAAAAAACATTGAAATCTCAAAGGATGCCGGCAGGATGCTTGAGTCTATGCCGATAGACAGGAATGCAAGGATCTCAATACTAAATTATTTCGTCGAGCAGAAACTCTCGTGCGGCTACATACCTAATGACAGGTTCATACTCATAGAGGCTACTGCAAACCAGTCTGACGACAGGAATATTTACATATTCCATTCGCTATTCGGAAGGAGGATCAATGATACCCTTTCAAGGGTTATCGCAATGATAATAGGGGAATACTTCAATGTAGACGTTGCGCTTTCCATATCTGACAACGGGTTTGTAGTGATAACCGACAGCGATACGAAGCTGAGCAAGAAGAACCTGGAAAGGGTCATGGACATCGCATCAGGCGCCGACATATCCCATCTAATAAAAAAGAATATAAGAAGGACAGAGATGCTAAAAAGGAGGTTCAGGCATTCTGCGGCAAGAAGTTTCATGATACTGAAGAATTACAAGGGATTCAAGATAAGCGTAAGGAAGCAGCAGTTCAATGCTGACGCATTGATAAAAGCTGTTGAAAGCATAGGCGAGGATTTTCCAGTGCTAAAGGAAACATACAGGGAGATACTGGAAGACGTGATGGATATAAAGAGGTGCAAGGGCCTTCTGAATGACATAAAAAATGGCGAAGTGAAATATAAGGTGATAAGCACAGACATACCTTCGCCGTTCTCCCATATGCTCATAACATTGGGAGAAGCTGACGTAGTCATGATGGCGGATAGAAGGAAGAGGCTAAGGGAGCTTCATGCGCTCGTTATGAAGCAGATAGGCAATAATGTAAGGGTAAGGGAGCAGGATGATGCTTGACAAAAACATAGAAGCCATTGACGGCCTTCCGCTAATATATATAAAGGGCATAAATGCGGTAGCATGCTCCGATTTGCATCTGGGATACGAGAGCGTGGCATCGAAGAACGGGGCCTTTCTTCCAAAGAAGAACCTGGAGAATATAAAGGCAGAAGTAAAAAAAGCCATTGGACTCACGGATGCAAAAAAGCTTATAATAACAGGGGATATAAAGAATGATTTCTCTGTTATGGATCTGGACGAGTTCAACGAGATGAAGGAGTTTGCGGAATATGTTAAAGCTTTGGGAGTGAAGGAAATCATATTGATAAGAGGCAACCATGACAACTTCGTTGCCAGAGTAACGGATGCGCTCGGGATACATGTATTTGAAGAGGAATATGGGATCGGCAGGATGCTGTTCTCGCATGGAGACGAAATTCCAAAAAGCGATGGATGGGATACGCTTATAATGGGGCATGTGCATCCGGATATAGCATTATACAGCAAATTAGGTGTCAAGGAGAAAGTGCGCTGCATACTTTACGGAAATTACGGCAGGAGGAAGAAGATAGTTATCCTCCCTGCAATGAACTACTATGCAAGCGGAGTCGATGCAAACATTGATGATATCTCAGATATGTCGCCGCTGCTTAAATGCATAAACATAGAATCGCTCCATGCTTTCGGCATAGGCGATGCGGAAACTCTAGACTTTGGGAGGCTCGCTGATCTCAGGCAAATTGCAAAGAGATAGTCTGCATCCAAATGCAAGCCTTATGCATATTGATGAAAGCCGATTTGGTAGTGACATTCCCCCCACCCATAAATGGTGTGGGATTTCCCGCCCACATTGTTAATCCATAAACTGGCTTGGCGCAGGCGGTTCAGGCGGCTGCCCTTTCCTAATTCTTATTTCCTTTACTACCTTATCCTGTATATCCTTAGGCAGTTTCTCGTATCCTGCATATTCCGGATACCATATTGCCTTCCCCTTTGTGGCTCCCCTCATGTCGTTAGAGAAGCCTTTTATCACTTCTGACACTGGCAGTTTTGCAACTATGGTAGCTTGTTCCCTCTCCTGCTGTATGTCCATTACCTGACCCCTCTTGCTCTGCAGCAGCGTGATTACGTCGGAGATGTATTCCTGCGGTATGTTTATGGTAAACTTCTGTTTTGGCTCCAAAAGAACCACTCCTGAAAGCAGCATGCCTGCATATATGGGCTTCCTTATCGCAGGTATTATCTGCGCAGGGCCCCTGTGCACAGGATCTTCATGTATTGTGGCATCTGTTATAAGCACCTTTATGCCGGTGCACTTCTCCCTTGCAAGAGGCCCGTCTTTCGTAGCCTCCTCAAATCCGTCTATTAAAAGTTCCATGACTTCGTTTAGATATTGCACCCCGTGGGTTGCATCAATGAGCATGCTCTTGTTTGAAACATCAACAAGCCCCTTTGCCTCCTCCCTTGCCATTCCTGCCTTCACCAATTCGTCAACATGGAGCTTCCCTTTCGGCCTTCCCTCTTTTATCACGCCGTTCTCCAGCAAATCCACTACCCCTGGCTCCAGCGGGGATATGTTTATGTAGAACCTCGTGTGCTTGTTTGGGGATTTTCCCTCTATATCCTTTACTTCCTTCTCTATCGTCTCCTTGTATACAACTATAGGCTCGCTAGTGGTTATCTGGATCTTGAAGTCGTCCTTAAGCTTGGTCTCTATTATCTCAAGATGGAGTTCTCCCATGCCTCTGATTATATGCTCTCCCGTCTCCTGGTTTATCTCTACATAAAGCGTCTGGTCTTCTTTTGACAACGCCCTGAGCGCATCTATGAGCCTCATGGTGTCTTTTGTTTCCTTCGCTTCTATAGCTTTTGCTACGACAGGCTGGGAATAATGCTTTATTGCCTCGAATGGCGCTATCTCGTTTTCGCTTGCAGTCTCCCCTATTGAAACGTCCTTGAAACCGACTAGCGCAGCTATGTTTCCTGCCGAGACTTCGTCAATGAGCACTCTGTCTGCGCCCATAAATATTCCCACTTGCTGTACCTTCTCTCTCTTTAAGGATCCCGATAAGTAGAGCTCTGTTCCTTTCTTCACTGTTCCCGAAAATACCCTGCCTATCGCAACTTCGCCTGCGTGGGGGTCATATGTTATTCCAAATATTATTATGTTTACTTTCTTTGACGCGTCTGCAGCAAGCATGGCCTTTCCGTCTTCCGTCTCCAGATCACCGTGCCATATTCTTGGTATCCTGTATACCTGTGCTATTTTTGGGCTTGGCAAATTTTCGATTACCATGGATAGGATGACCTTGTCCACCGGGGCTATCTCCTGCAGCTTCTTATTGTCTCCTTCCGAGCTCATCTTGAATATGTCCTTGAATGTAATTCCGGATTCCTTCATATGCGGCACGGATATTGCCCATTTGTTGAATGCAGAACCGAATGCTACTGTGCCCTTCTCTACATTTATCTTCCACGAATCCTTGAACTCTTCAGGTGCATAATTCTCTATGAGCTTGTTTATCCCGTTTATTATATTGAGCAGCCTCTCGAACGTCTGGTCGAAATTGAGCTTGAGCTCGTTTATGAGCCTGTCTATCTTGTTTATAAATACTACTGGCTTTCCCTTCTCATTGAGGGACTGCCTGAGCACAGTCTCAGTCTGAGGCATTATCCCTTCCACCGCGTCTACTACAAGCACAACCCCGTCTACCGCCCTGAGCGCCCTTGTAACGTGCCCTCCGAAGTCGACATGGCCTGGGGTGTCTATAAGGTTTATTATGTAATCCAGATTCTTGTAATTGAACCCCAATGATATGTCTGCGGCCTTAATCGTGATCCCTCTTGCCTGCTCTATAGCCTCGAAGTCAAGGACTCTTTGCTCTCCTGCCATATCTTTTGATATGAGCCCTGCAAGCGCTACGAGAGAATCGCTGAGAGTTGATTTTCCATGGTCTACGTGAGCTATTATTGCGATGTTCCTAATCCTGTCCAGGTCTTTCATAGTCTTTGCTATCTCTTCGACAACGGCTTCTTTCCTTACCATAAGAACCAACAATCATTAAGTAAAATTAATTATATAAATACGCAGCAAATGCATACGGCATTATCTTGCGCTCCTGGCGATCCTCTCCGACTCTATCCTCTTCTTAACTGCATAACTGTTCGGATCCTTATTGGCTGTGAGAATTATCTCCTGCGCAAGAACTTCTGCAAGCGTTCTCCTATTCTTGAATGAGTTTGTTATTGCAGCTAGGGCTATATTTTTCAAGGCAACATTGAGCCTCTTTGCAGAGCTTATATCAACTGCCACGTTGTATATTATCCCTCCATACCTTACCCTTGTAGTATCCTCTATAGGCGCAGCGTTCTCTAGCGCATTTACGAGCACTTGTATGGGATTTTGATTTGTCTGCTTTTCTATTATGGCAAATGCGTCACGCACCATATGTATCACTTTTGTCTTCTTCCCCTGAAGCCTTCCCTCGGTCCTTATAACCTTGCCGCCTATCTTCTTCCCTGTTCCTCCCCTCATCAGCTTGTTTACAAGCCTTTCTACTATGTTGGTCTGTGCCATGTATATTGCAAACGTGCTTCCTCTCTTCCCATATGTGTTCGGATACCTTTTAGGAGTAAGGCTTATGTAATTCTCAAGGCTCGCATCCCTTATCTCTATGTTCCTGTATGAGTATTTATCGAAGAGTAGAGGCTCTTCAAGCCCTATACCGTTTTGCACAGGTTTCATCACTTCCTTTGCCTCACTTGCCTCTTTTGCTTCTTTTGGTTGACCTTCGGCATTTTCAACCTTTATCTCCTGTGCAGCCTTCTTTTTCGGTGAAGCCTTTTTCTTTGCCGCTTCCTTCTGCACAGGTGCAGGATGCATTTGTGTTGCCTCAATATTTTCGTTGTTGTTGGCTTCCTCTGGCATAAAAATCATCTTTTAGGCTTTTCCTTCTTGCCCTTAACTATCTGGTAGATGTCAATCCCATTGAGCCCGGACACCTTGTATTTTATTCCTGGTATACATCCCATCTGCCCTCTCTGCGAACCTCCAAGCCCTTCTATTATTACTTCGTCGTGAGGCTCTATGAAGCCTATTGTGCCATCATAAGGCACATATGCCCCGACTACCTTGTTGTTCTTCACAAGCTGCACTCTAACGCATTTTATCAAGCCTGAATGCGGCTGCTTCTGCTGTAGCGAAAACTTGTCAAGGACTATTGCCTTTGCCCTTGGCACGGTTCCCATAGGATCGTATTTCTGCTTTAGCTTGAACTTCTTCCTTTTCCACCATTTCTTAAGCAGCCTCTGCCTCTTCCTCTTCTTTATAAGTTCTTTTGCTGCAAATTCTCCATTAGGCATAGAATCAGTATTTCTCGTTAATTATATTTGAGTTGCCAGGTTCTATTATTGCAACAGCCACTACAGGATACGGCTTTCCGCACACTGTGCCTAAGCCATTAGACGTAGCATCGAACTTCAACAGCCTTATGTTGGCCACTGCGCACATATGTATTATATCGTCTAACTTATCTTTTCTTGCCCTCTCCGCAGCTATTACTACCTTTGCAGTATTCCTTAATACGGCCCTGTCCACTTCCCTGCTTCCCAATGCCACTTTGCCAGTATCTACTGCAAGTCTCACATCTCTAGCTAAGTCACTCATAAAAATCAATTATTTAAGGAAGCGCAAAATGCGCAAAGTTATTCAGTTTACCATGTAAAAGTATTTAATATTATCGCTATTTATATATAAAAGTTGCAAACAATTTTGCGCTACTCTTTCAGGATCTGCGCTTTATGGTAATTTAATGACGACAATTTATGATGTTGATGGGAATATGCTCGTTGCCAGTGTTGCAAAGAAGCTTAAGGAAAGCGGAATAAAGAAGCCCGCATATGTAGACATTGTAAAGAGCAGCGCGGGCAGGGAAAGGCCTCCATCCGACGATAATTTCTGGTACATGAGATGTGCATCAATACTTAGGACTGTTTATATAAGCGGGCCTATAGGCATATCCAGGCTAAGGACCAAGTACGGCAGCAACCAGGCCCACAAGAGGTCAAGGCATCACCAGAAGAGATCAGGAGGAAGCATGATAAAAGATGCATTCGACGTGCTTGAGTCGCACGGATATGTGAAAAAGAACGGCGAGGGCAGGGTGATAACGGCAAAAGGAAAGTCCCTGCTTGATAAAACAAGCAGCGAGATAGCCAGGGGGCTGGTGCATGATGCCTGAAGAAGATGACCAGAAAGACCAGCAGAAAGTAAGGGATATGCTCGTTAAGAGAATGCGAGAGAACGAGATGAAGAAGGAGATAGCGAAAAGATACCTTACCCCAGAGGCATATGAAAGATTGGTGAACGTAAAATATTCGAATCAGGAACTCTATGACCAGATAATACAGGTGCTGATAAGCATGGCGCAGTCTGGGAGGCTTACAGGAAAGCTAGACGAGAAACAGCTAACCGCTCTTCTTGTAAGGCTTACCGAGAAGCCCGAGACAAAGATAGAGTTCAGGCATAAGTAAGGTGATTGTATGAGCAAAAAAAACATAAAGAAGAAGATGATGCTTGGAAAAGCAGGAAAGAGATCTAGGAGGATACCATTACTTGCAATACTCCGGACACACAAGAGAATAGAGTCCAACATGTTCAGGAGGGATTGGAGGCACAGGCGCATAAAAGCTGAATCGTGATCATATGGCTGAAGTATCTGCAAATATAAAACTTAGGAATAGGCTTATAAGGATACATGAGGGAAGGAGGCTAAGAGCAGCCCCGATTTACCTGAAAGAAAGAGTGGCAAAACTCTCGGGAGTGAATCCAGAGGAGGTTAGGATAAGCAAAAAGCTTAACGGGATCATATTAAAAAAGGCAGTAAAGATGTATCCTATAAAGGTAAGCATTGAGAAATCAGGCGGCATAGTAAACGTTAAGCCGGACAAATCGGAGGCAATGCCAAAAAAAGATAGCAAAGTGCAGTCTAGTGAGACACCTCAGCAAAATCCAAAGAGCGCGGATAAAAATGCAAAAGCGGTGAAGAATGAGGAAAAGAAGGCACATGCTAAAGAAGATGATAGCGCTAAGAAGTAAACAGATAAAAGACAAGGATAATAAAGGGTCTTTTCCTAATTATAGGCAGAACTGGTTCGCATGAAGACATTAAGAGCAACAATAGAAGGAAGCGAATATATAGGTGTATTCGCAAAGGCCACAGATAAATTTATGCTTGCGGGGATGGGGCACATGGCAAGGGAGAAGGAGATGGCAGAAACGCTTGGGATTAAGGTAATAAGAACCGCGATAAACGGATCAAATCTCATAGGGATATATACAGCGGCTAATTCGCACCATATACTTATTCCCGATTTGATATATGGCCGTGAACTCGATGCCATTAAAAAGGAGCTTGACGATGTTGAGGTATCAACCATGCGCGCAAACCTGAATGCATTCGGAAACAATATACTGGCAAACGATAAGGTTGCAATAGTAAATCCCAAATATGATCCAGAAGGGATAAAAGGTATAGAAGACGCGCTAGATGTGGAGGTCATAAAGGCATCAACAGGAGGATTTGACACCGTTGGTGCAAACAACATACTTACTAACAAGGGGATAGTGATAAACAACAGGTGCAGCGACGACGAGGCCGCAGGTATGGAAAGTGCAACGCATTTTAAGCCGGAAAGATCTACTGCAAACCTTGGCTCCGTCAACATAGGCATTTGTGCGATAGCAAATTCTACAGGATGCATATTCGGGGAGGCAAGCACCGGGTTCGAGATTGCAAGGATCTCTGATGCATTGATGTTATGATCTTGATGAAGTGATTTGATGAAATTTGAAATTGTATGCAGTGTGGAAACACAGAATAAACAGGCTATATTGATGGTGGATGCGAATAGCAAGAAACATGCTATAGAGACTGCACTCTCAATGATTGGCGCAAGAAACGGAATATCTAGGGGCAAGATAAGGATAAGCGAGATAAGGGAGGTGAAATGATGGATGATACAAATAGGCAGGAGCAAATAAGCCAGCTAAGGGCGGTGCAAGACATATACGTACAGGAATATGAGAAGATGATGGCGGCGATTTCGGGCCATCTGGCAAGCATGGATGCACTTGGAAGGGGCATCGAGATGCTCTCGAAGATTGATCTGATAAGGGGAAATACGTTCCTGATGCCTGCAGATTCAGGGCTCTTGCTCAAGGTGAAAGATGTTGGGGAAACAAACATTATAATGTATGTTGGTGCGGGATATCTTGTGGAAAAGAGCATTGATGACGCAAAGGTGTTCATTGAGAAGAGCATAAAGAAGAATACAGATTCTCTAGCAATGCTGAGCGGACAAAAGGAGAAGCTCGAGCAGGAGCTCTTCAAGATAGATTATAGGATAAATTCTTTGATGCAATAGTATGCCAATGCCAAAAGGCCCTGCGCTTTCTATGGTATGCGGCATCTTCACACGGCAGAGGTACATTGCCCCGAACAATGATATTATAGAAGCACAGCCGAATATAGATCCTTATTTAACAGCTGCCTGCAGTTGCAGACTCTGCAATTGCATATGGAAAGATGCCAGAGAATGTGTGACAGGAATCCTGTCCCTCTCAGAGAGGGATGACTGCAAATGAATATATGTGTTGCTGGTGAAATAATGATGCTGGTCTCGCATATGACCGAAATATGCCATGGGAAAGAATATGCAGAATTGAGCATGATAAGCCAAAATGAGATATGCCGCGGCACGAAATCCGCAGTTGGGAATGCGCATGTTTCAATCCAAAAAAACATGTATAACAACATATCCGGATTGCATACGAATATGGACATGTCAAAGGGCAGCACATATACGCACAGAGATGATAGATTATGGATGATATAAACGCCAAGCCATCTGCAATTGCAGCAGGGTCCAGCAGATTTATTCTTGGAAAATGCCAGAGCTGCATGAAGGATTCATTGCCGAGATTGGGTGATTTGAATGTTTGAAGGTTTGAAGAAAAAATTCTCCGGTTTCATAGATTCACTCGTAAAGAAGGAAGAGGACAAGCAAGCTAAGGAGGCAATAGATGAAAAGGCCAGTGTACCTGATGCAAATGAAATGATGCATGGTATACGCGAGCCTGAAAAAGCTAATGAATCCGAAAAGGAAAACAGCCATGAGACGCATGATAGGCTAATCGAAAGCAAGCCAATTGCAGAAGAACGCGAACATATAACAGATTTGAAGGCAGCGAAAGAAGAAATAAAGGGAACAAAGAACCAGAAAGAAGAAGAGGATATAGAAAAACGCGAGAAGAAGATTGTTGCAGCAAAGTCTTTTTCTGAAGTGCAGCATCATGAAAAAGGAACAGGCGAGCGCAGGCGCAATGAATCAGAAGGAAAGCGCGCAATCCCAGAAACGCGCAATGAGGAGCATGCCGAGAAAAAAGGATATGCAAGTATATCAAATAAGGACGAAGCCGCTGCAAAGCACAATGATAACAAATTGGATGCAAATGTATCTGCGCTCACAAAGCTTAAGGGGATCCTCTTTAAGGAGGTAGTGATCAATGAAAACGATGTATCGGAATTGCTAGAAAATCTCCATATGGCATTGCTTCAGTCAGACGTAAATTATGATGTTGCAGACAAGATAGTAAAAAACATGCATGACAGGCTTGTTGGTGGAAAGCTCGAGTCTAGGCATATGGAAGAGAGGATAAGGCAGGCAATACGCGAATCCCTTTCTTCCACGCTGCAGAAAGGCATGGGCATGGACCTAATAGGGGATGCGAGCAAGAAGGCTGTAGAGGAGAAGCCCTACAAAATTATGTTTATAGGCCCAAACGGGGCAGGAAAGACTACAACAATAGCAAAGATCGCTAGAATGTTCATGGACAACGGCATGACTTGCGTTCTCTCTGCAAGCGATACGTTCAGGGCAGCAGCAATAGAGCAAACTGCACACCACGCAAACATGTTGGGCATAAACGTGATAAAAGGGCAGTATGGCGCAGATCCTGCTAGCATAGCCTTCGATGCGATTGCATATGCTAAGGCGCATGGAATTGACGTTGTGCTCATAGATACGGCAGGAAGGCAGGATACAAACAAAAATCTCCTTGAAGAGATGAAGAAAATAACACGGATTGCAAAACCTGATATGAAGATATTCGTGGGGGAGAGCATAGCCGGAAATGCGTTGCTTGAGCAGGTAAAGAAGTTCAATGACGCAATAGGATTGAATGGTATAATACTGACGAAATTGGATTGCGATGCAAAAGGGGGCAACACCTTATCCATATTAAGCGACACTGAAATACCTGTAATATTCTTCGGTACAGGAGAGGATTATGATGCGCTTGTGAAGTACAATCCAGATATAATACTTAACAATATAATACCTGAGGCAAGTTGAGATGAAGAGATGCCCAATCTGCAACAAGTCCGAAGAGGATACAGTATTCTTCGGAGAATTCTGCGAATCGTGCGCAAGGAAGAGAATGCTCGGTGACCTTGAGGGCAAGGTCAAGAAGATTGATATAATAAAATGCAAATCCTGCGGAAGGATAAAATTTTCCGGGGAATACAAGGAAAACGAAGCAGATACAGTAGGACGAATAGTAGGAAAGGAGATAAGTCCCCTGAAGTTCAGTCTTTATGCGTATAACGGAAAGACTATAGAAGGAATAGCGACGAAAAGGGAGCATAATGAAGTCCTGCAGGCAGAAGTTGTATTCAGGGCAGATGAAAAGAATGTAATGTGCCAAGATTGCTATAGGAGAAGATCTGGATATTATGAAGCCGTATTTCAGCTTAGGGGAAACAGCGAAAGGGTAAAGAAGTTGGCAAGGAAGCTAAACGAATTCTTCTCAAGGTACGATGGATTTGTTTCCAAAACCGAAGAAAAAGGCAATGGATTGGACGTTTATGTCAGCAGCAAGATACTCTCTGCAAAGTTTATAGAGATAGGAAGGCTAAAGCCGACAATATCATATACCCTCTTCACGGTAAAAAACAACAAGAAAATATATAGAAACACTTATGCGCTGCATCTGTAATGGTACACTCAATGCCAATTGTTCCATATGCTACAATATAATGCCTGCGTATGTTACCTAGGGTCGTGGTTTTGGCGCAACAGCTGGCTCTTCCACCAGATAAAAATGCCTTTCAGATCTCTTTTATCCTTTTTTATCGCGTTTGCGGACATAGATGTAGAATGCCCATAAAAGGCAGGATCAATAAGCTTTATTTCCATGTTTTTGTCTACAAGCACGTTTCCCGTATGCAAATCGCCGTGGGGAATGTTATTTTTATGAAGCCGCCTAACTATGCATGAAAGCTTATTAAGGAGATATCCTGATTCCGCAATCTTAAGTTTTGGGATGATGAAGTCGTCTAATGTGCAGCCTTCTATATATTGTTCTACAAATCCAAGGAATATCCCGGATTTTGACTTTATATGCGAGACAACGGTTGCGACATTTTCTGGTATAATCCGTGCCATGTCTAATAATGCCATGAATTCTCTTTCTGGATCTGCTTTAGGCAGAACCATCCTGACTTTGGCAAGATGCATTATCTCTAAAGCCATCTTTTTTATTTCTTTATCGGGATTTAATGTGCCGGAAGCGTTTATAATTACTATGGCATTTGCAGGATTGCATCCAGTTCTCTTTATCTCGCCAAGAAGCGTATCGTTGTTCCCTTTATATATTATTGACCTGTTCAGATAATCACTCATGGCCTGCCTATTTCTTGTGTGGCATGTCCTTCAAACTTTCATATTGATCTCCAAATCCCAACACCCAAACAATACTATGCCCGATATCATTATGCTTTAACTTTTCTGTCCCAAAATCCATTGATATTCCCTAAGTTTGCGGTTTCGTTTATTTCTGGCATCACAATGTTGCGGACATGTTGCGGTGCCAGATGCTAAATGGAGAAATCAATTATGTATGCTTCAAGGTGAATATTTTTCCCTCCATGCGTCTGTAAACCTTGAAATGCATGGAATTGTTTGAAAGATTTGGGAATATCATATGTTTCTTTATCTCATTTGCTTCCCTCATGTAACCTGCTCTCTCAAGCTCATTTGCGCATCTAAGCCCTTCCCTTATGGCCTGAGCCAATTTTCCTTTTGACCCTTCCACTAATTCCAGTGCATCTTCAGGTCTCATCGAGTACATAAGTACACCAAGTATACCCTATTTTTTACCATATATAAAGATTGTGTATAATTTGTTTTAAAACGATTTTGAAGATTAGCAAATCAAAATTGAACTCAAAACTTAAATATTAGATATGAACAGATAATCTCAGATGATGCTATGCTTAAAGAAGGCACAAGAGCCATAGAATTCGAGCTTATGGGTTCAGACAATAAGATGCACAAACTCTCGGAATTCAGTGGAAAAACCCTTGTACTGTATTTTTACCCTAAAGACGACACCCCAGGATGTACAATAGAAGCGAAAAAATTCACTGAAAATATTGAACAATTTAATGCCCTAGGCGCTTTTATAATAGGGATAAGCAGGGATAATTACGATTCTCACTGTGCATTCAGGGACAAGCACGGATTAAAGATACTTCTGTTGTCAGATCCTAGTGCTGCCGTGTTGAAGGCTTATGAATCATTAGGCATGCTTGGCATTGCTTCACGGAATACGTACATTATAGATAAAAATGGGATAATTGTCAAGGCATATGAAAAGGTTAATCCGAATACACACGCAGATGAGGTTCTTTCATATCTGGCATCAATGAAAAATGCAGAAAATATAGGATGAAAATAAGTAGGTACGAATCAATATGGTAGTTAGAAAAAGCAGAACAAGCATAAACAAGGCTCTTTTCGATGCCTGCGTCGAGAATAATGCGAGGAAAGTTGCCAGCCTCGTGGAAAGTGGCGCAGATATACATGCCCGTGATAAGCATATGCACACCCCGTTAATAGCTAGTATCGAAAAAGGCAATCTTGAGATTGCAAGATACCTGCTTGAACATGGAGCAGATCCAAACGATGCTGTATGCAGATACGGAACCCCTTCTAATCCTTGCCCGACCGGTGCAATAATAGTAAACGCATTAACTCTTGCGCTTGACAGTCCGGAGATGGTCAAGCTGTTAATAGACTGCGGCGCTAACGCAGGAGTAGTTACCGAAGAAGGTCATACTGCTCTTATCACATTGATGTCAAAAAGAATCAAGCCAGATGGAAAAGGAAATGTCGCACTTAATGAAGATAAAACGCAGGATCACCTGAAAGTGGCAGAGATTCTTCTCAAGAACGGCACAGACATCAACAGAAAGGAGAGCTATGAAGGAAATACGGCATTAATTATGGCTGTCGACAACGACGATGTGGAGATGATCAAACTTTTGTTGAAATATGGCGCAGATATAACTATAACAAACAAGAAAGGGGGCGATGTAGCGTTAAAATACAGATCTAAAATAGTATATCAATTGCTTAAAGAAGCATACCTAAAGTTGTCAGAAGGAAGAAAGAGGGGCTTTGATGATATTGATGAATGGGTAAGGGCAGAGGTATATCTAAATCCGTTTCCGATAGGAAGGAATAAGAAGAATTTCAAAGATTTGTCAAGGGACAAGGACAGAAATACAGATAAAGAAACCAAAGACAAAATATAGGGATTAATGGCATTGCGGCTATTTTATCCAAAATACAAAATACCATAAAGGGGTTTGCAGGCGCGGAGATTGGTTAATTGATTATTTGCAGATTTTTTAATAATGATTGTGCACTGTTCTTAGTATAATTTCAAATACACTATAAAGCTTATAAACATCTTTCGTTTTCATATTTTCTATTTTTGAGCTTAACTCAGCCATAGATTCAAATCCCGGAATCCTGCTAACAGAAATGAGCGCATCAGCTAATTCAGATTTAAACATTTTTGCTTTTTTTCTTTCTTCTTCTTCATAGTCTTTTCTTGGGTAATCATCGCATCCCATTTTCTCACCAATCGCATTATCCGCTCAGCGTCATCTCTATATGGACAGTATCTGGCACAGGAATCCGCATTATCTGCCTCATTGCCTGTTCGCTTCCGTCTATTATCACAATAATCTTGTGTATGCGCATAGTCCAGTGCTCGTATGTATGGCTTCCGTCTCCGCAAGGCGTCTTCCTCGTAGTTATCCTTTTATTCCTGGTCGGGATATGTATCGGTCCCTTATATTTTATTCCAAGGCTCTTCGCTATTTCTGTCATCTGCGAGGAGATGCTCGTGAGAGGTGCTGCATCCCTGCTTGTTATCTTTATGCGGGCGACAGGCATACAACCACATTTATGCCTTCTTCTTCACTTCGAGGACTACTCCTGCCGCAACTGTAGCGCCGCTGTCCCTTATTGCAAACCTTCCTAGTTGAGGGAAATCGCTATATTTTTCTACGCATATTGCCCTTGAAGGCTTTATCCTCACTATTGCAACGTCGCCGTTTTTTATGAATTCAGGATTCTTCTGGACTTGTCCAGTCTTGGGATCCTTCTTCTCCACTATCTCCACTATTGTTGCTGCAAGCTGGGCAGTATGAAGATGGAAGACAGGAGTGTATCCAGGGGCTATTGCCGTAGGGTGGTTCAGTACAACTATCTGGGCAGTAAACTCCTCTGCAACTGTCGGAGGGTTGCCTGCAGGCCCTACTACATCCCCTCTTGTAACATCCTTCTTGTCTACTCCCTTTATGTTGAATCCCACATTGTCGCCAGGCTCTGCCTGCTGCAGCGCCTTGTGGTGCATTTCAATTCCCTTTACCTCTGTCTTTATACCCTTCGGCATTATTATTATCTGTTCACCAAGCTTCATCATCCCTGTTTCCACCTTTCCAACAGGAACCGTTCCGAATCCAGATACGTTGTATACATCCTGTATAGGAAGCCTTAGTGGTTTGTCGATAGGCTTGGGATTAACAATAAGCGTGTCGAGAGATTCAAGCAGCGTTGGTCCGGAGTACCATTCCATCTTTGGAGATTTTTCCTTTACGTTGTCTCCCTCTAAGGCGGAGTATGGTATAAACAATATCTTGCTAACATCATATCCTACATTTTTCAACAAAGTGCTTATCTGCATCTTCACTTCCTCAAATTTCACCCTGTCGAATCCTATTGCATCCATCTTGTTTACTCCTATTATTAATTGGTTTATTCCAAGAACTTTTGCAAGGAACGCATGTTCCCTTGTTTGGCCTTGTATTCCATCTTTTGCAGATATGACTAGCACTGCAGCGTCAGCCTGGCTTGCACCTGTTATCATGTTCTTCACGAAGTCTCTGTGTCCTGGTGCATCAATTATAGTAAAATAATATTTAGGAGTCTGGAAATCCTTGTGCATTATGTCTATCGTAATTCCTCTTTCCCTCTCCTCCTTGAGCTGGTCCATAACGAAAGCGAACTCGAAGGTAGGCTTGTTGAACTTGGCTGCTTCCTCTTTCAGCTTCTTGAGCTCCTGCTCTGAGACTGCCTTTGTCTCGAATAACAGCCTCCCTACAGTCGTTGACTTTCCATGGTCTATATGACCTATGAAAATTATGTTCAAGTGTGGTTTTTCTGCCATTTAAATTCACCTATTAAAGATAATCATTTCATAATCTTAAAATTAGAATATAATGTTAAGATTACGACACAAAAATAATTTTGTTCTTTCATACTATATCAGATAAGGTATTTAAAGCTTTATATCGGAAAATGCTTAAATTACAACTGCTGCAATTAATTCGGATTCCACCCCAAATTAGAACGAATCTGGAAATAGTGTGCATAATTTTAGGGATTTGATTCCTTTTTTGGAATTATTTTTATACTCATTTATTTATATAAAGCAAAAATAAAGTATTTGTCCAATGGATTCATTCATTGGATGGGCATGTAATCTTAAGGCGCGTAGTTCTTTTTTGGTTCCCTAATCCCCAATTCCTGCGCGCCTTAACTTTTTACGCCTTTTTATATTTGCAATTATGTCTGCATTTTGCATTTGGGCTTTCACTGCTTCATATTGGTTTGGTGGGAAAATGGCAGGAAATATGAGAAAAGCGGCAAACGATGCGTCGATGAGATCTTCTGGTGGAGCTCTATTCTTAATAGAGCCTGAAACAAACAAGAACTCTGGCAAGATAGCAATGCAACTTGCACAATGCAAAGGAGTATCTGAAGTAAGATTAACAAGTGGCAAGTTTGGCTTCGTGGTGTTTTGCAAGGAAAAGAACAAGGAAGCGCTTACAAACTTATCGAAAATTTGTGGAAACAAAGTAAGCATGCTGGAAAACCATTCCATATATAAAATAAGATAATTAGAATCTTCCCTTGGATTCGCCGCGGGTAACTCCGGTAGCTACTATATGCGCAAGCCTGAGGAAATCTGATGCGTAAGAGTATATGTCATATTCTGGAAGCCTGCCGAAGATCTGGGCATAAAAGCCGTTTTTCTTTTCGAGAAGCACGCTCTTAGCCATGCGCTTAAGAACAAAGAGTTTTTCCTTTGAGTTAGCATCATGCTCAGCTATCACTTTCTTTAACATTGACACCCGCGGCCTGCTTCTAGTAAGCGCAATTACAGGGATATCCAGTTTCTTGTGCAGAGTGTATGTATCAATTATATTGAGGCCGCCAAAAGATACGCCATTCAGCACTATAACCTTTATCTGTCCAGAGAATCTTGATTTCTTTATTGCGGATATCAGCTTTACTGTAGAATCTGTGCCGTCAACATCCACAAAAAAGGATAAAACGCCCTCTATTATCCTCTCCCTGCCTATTATCCCTACAACAAGCGCTCTCTTGTCCTTCCTTGTAAACGATCCGTCATCGAGAGACAGCATTCGTATGCCTTTTGAAGACTTCATGTAATTATTTCTTCAGTTTTGATGATACCTGATCTAGCATCTTCTCAGCTTCCTCGGCTGCCTTAACTACTAGTGCCCTGGGCTTCTCTGCCTTAAGCACAAGCCTCAGCTTTCCTATCTCTGGGTGCTCCTTTACTACGCTCACGAAGTCAACGTCTTTGTCCTGCATCAGTACTCCCTTAAGCAACTCTGCAACTCCCCTGTCAGTCCCATCAAATTCAAGTATAAGGCTCTTAGGCTCGTCTTCTATAATATCCACTTTCATCAAATCAGCGAGAATATATACACATAATTAATTATATATAAGTTGCAGTAGAATGCAGCAGCATATGCCTGCAAACAGATGATAGTTTCTTATTTCTTTTATTCATAATGCAATTATGGATTTCACATTTTTTGGCTATGACACGTTCGATGCTGCAACAAACATGGCTATTGATGAGGCTTTAATAGGCGAATGCGAAAGGAGCGGGAGACACTTCATACGTTTCTACAACTTCAAGAAGCCTGCAATAATACTTTCAATATCTGACCATTATGATAACATAAAGAAAGATAAAGGCATTGACGTCACGAGGAGAAAAAGCAGCGGAAAGCCGATATATGTAGATGAGAATATACTCGCTTACAGCATAATAGCCAAGATAGATGGCGTTAATCCGCATCTTGAGACTTTGGAAAGCATACACCAGTATTTCGGATCAATGACTGTAGACGCGATAATGTCCATTGTGGATAAGAGCTGCAAGATAGAAGTGGGGGAGGTATTCAGCATAAATATAAACGGAATGCCAGTTGCGGGACATGGCCAAAAGTTAACTCTTGGGCATTCTGCGATGTATCATGGAGTTATAGCGGTGAAACCATGGAATACCGCAGCGATAAGGGAATTTCTCAACTTGAAGAGGGAATACGAAGAAGAACTGGATAGGCTGCCTAGCGTGAGTATGTTCATAAACGATAAAGATAATAAAGAGGATATAAAAAAAGAGCTTGCATCTGCGATGCTGCGCAAATTTACATCTGGCAGTTTCATGAGAATGGGCGCACAGGAAAGGGAAAATGTGCTGAAGGACGCGGATATTTTGGTAAAACGCACTTATGGCAACAGCACTTGGATAAAGAACTCTGACGTCTCAAAACTGAAGACGGATTTCAGATTCTGCCTTCTCCATGAGAAAACCGTAGAATAATTAGATATACTATATATTGTATATTTATCTTGATATGTATACAATACGTAGTGAATTTTAAATGCAACATTTTTATAATCTCACTTCCAAGTTAATGCGGTGATCATGTGGAACTTGGGCGGAAGCATGCGGAAGCAGCGAAAGGGTGTGCATTTAACCTCGAGGAGGGAATTGAACTGGCAGTTGGAAGGATCAATGGGATACTGAGAGAAAAAGAGGGAGTAATAGTGGTATTGGTTGCTGGCGGTTCCGCATCAGGGAAAACCACTGCGGTTGCGAAGAGGCTCAAAGAGGCATTCGGACAGGATGCAACAGTAATGTCGATGGATAACTATTACAGAGGATTGCACTTTATGAAAGAGCAGGAGGCAAAAGGGATAATGTTCAACTTCGATCAGCCCGAGGTCATAAACCTAGATCTGCTTAAAGAGCATCTGGAAGCACTTAAATCTGGAAAGGATATAGAGATTCCTCAATACAGTTTCGTGAGCGGAGAAGTTGAAGGCAGCATGGCAATGTCTCCACGGAGGATCGTAATACTAGAAGGGTTATTCGCGCTGAATAACAAGCTTAAGGAAACGGGCGATATGAAGATATTCGTAGATGTAGACACGCATGGGAGGATAATAAGGAGACTGCTAAGAGACGTCAGCAGGACCTCTTGGCCACCTGAGAAGATAATAGAGTATATGCTGGAAACTGTAGAGCCGATGTATGCAAAATACATCGCGGATACAAAGGCAAATGCAGATTTGGTGATAGAAAACAGGTACAATCCATTAGTTGAGGCACAGAGAAGCGGATTCAAAGATGTATATACCAAATTTAGGATAACCGAAGAAGAGAAGCAAGCAATCGGAGAAAGGCTAAGAAAGCTGGGCGCTACTAGATTATGCCATGTTGCGCAGTTTGATAGGTATTATACAAGAACTGGGTCTGCAGTAATGGAAAACGACGAGCTGATAAGGATACGGGATGAAAATGGAAGGCTTACATTCGCTTATAAGGGGCCGATGGCAGACTTCGGAGGAAGGTATAAATTCGAGATAGAGATGCATGATGCCACAGTAAGTAGTATGCTTGCCGTATACGACAGCGAAATATTTCAGGTGGGCAAGGAAAGGACAATATACGTGCTTGACGGCTCTATTATCTGCATAGACGAAAACATCTCAAAAATTGAGAGAGGGACTACACACGAACTTGGATCCTTCGTCAAGGTGAAGGCAGCGGAAAGCGAATCTAGAAAGATCGCTTCGCTCATAGGCATTGCATCGGAAGGAACTAGAAAGTCATATGCAGAAATGTAGGCTGCGTAACGCCTTTATATAAATTTCACTAGATATCATATCATGATGATAGTTGAACCGATTGCGAAAGCTGCTGCATCCCTGCTGAAAAAGAGATTTACCGTGCAGTATCCTGAGGAAAGGGAATCTATTCCCGACAATTATAGGGGAAAGCTGAGGCTTGACAAGGATACATGCATAAATTGCAGCGCATGTGCGCTAATCTGCCCAAACAAGACGATAGATATGGTAATAGTTGAGACTGATAGAGGGCAGAAGAAGATGCCTCAGGTGAACCACGCGAGATGCCTGTTCTGCGGGCTTTGCGAAGAGGTATGCCCGCCAAAGTGCCTGACCCTTACAAAGAACTATGAATTCGAAACGTATGACAGAAGGGAACTTGTTACAAGGCCAGAAGAACTTGAATGACAGAAAAGAATATTGCATCAAATAGCTTCTCTATAGGCATCTTTGCAATATATTGAAGATTACCTTTTCCCGTACCTCATAAGAAATGACAAATATGCACTTATCTCCTGACTTGGTGCAGACGGCTTCGCAGACTTTAGCTGCCTGGTTATGTCATCCATCGACACTTTCTCTTCTCCGTCGTCAAGGCTCCTTTCCAGCGCGTCGAGCTTGGCCCTCCTGCATATATCAGCAATGTCAGCTCCGGTATACCCTTCCGAAGATTCGGCAAGCTTCTGATAGTTTATGTCATCTGAGATGGGGGCATCCTTCATATACCTCTTGAATAGAGATTCGCGCTCATCTGCATTCGGCGGCCTTACGAAAATGAGATTGTCAAAACGGCCAGGCCTGAGAAGCGCAGGATCGATATTGTCCGGCCTGTTGGTAGCGCCTATGAACACTATCTTTCCCCTGTATTTTCCCTTCATCCCGTCTATCTCCTGTAAAATCTCTCCTGTTATGGATGCGCCTTCCTCAGTTGCAGTTTCCCTTGACGGCGAGACCGTATCTATCTCGTCTATGAAAAGTATCGAAGGCGAATTCTCACGCGCCCTGTCAAAAGCCTTCTTTATCCCGAGTATTGCGCGTTCTTTGCCTTCCTTCATTATATCTGTCCCTGAGATCACTATCACTTTCACCTCCCCGATCTCATTCGCAACTGCGCGCATCAGCATCGTCTTTCCGGTTCCGGGCGGGCCGAAGAGCAGCATCCCGCTGGTGCTGCTTATATTGTATTTCTTTATGAGATCTGGATGGAGTATAGGCAGTTCCACAGCTTCATAAAGCGCCTTCTTGGCTTCGTCGAGGCCTATGACGTCGTCAAGCGTGACATCCGAATTCGCTTCTTCCGCATCGTTGGGCTTCCCTGTCCTTCTCTCATAATCCATCTTGAATTCATCGTACTGCTCAAGCTGCGATATTGATGTGGAAGGCTTTGTTTTCCTTATCACAGAGACTATGTCGTACATGTCTATCTTCAGCACAGTCCTCTTCTTAGAAGCCTCTTCAGCTACAAGCCTTGCACTTTCGTCGCATACATTCTTTATATCCGCACCCGAATATCTCTCGGTTATTTCTGCAAGTTTGTCAAGGTTTATATCCCTGCTTATAGGCAGCTTCGACAGATAATGCAGGAATATCTTCTTCCTGCCCTCTTTATCCGGAAGCGGCATGTACAGTATCTTGTCGAATCTTCCTGGCCTCATTAATGCAGGATCTATGGATTGCGGCATGTTCGTTGATCCTACTACAACGATATTCTCTACTTTCTGGAATCCGTCCAGCTCCGCAAGCAGCGTAGACAACGCCTGCCGTCCTTCATCGCTGCTCTTCATCTCCCTGCTGCCAGCTATCCCGTCTATTTCGTCAAAGAAAAGTATTGATGGTGCGTTCTTTTTTGCTATTGCAAATATCTTTGAGATTGTCTTTGCGGTCTCCCCAGAGTATGGCGAAAGTATCGAAGATGCCTTTACATAAAAGAATCCTGCATGCAGCTCATTCGCAAGCGCGCGCATCATAAGGGTTTTTCCTGTTCCTGGCGGGCCGAAGAGCAGCACGCCCTTCGCAGGCTTTATGTTGTATGCGCCGGCCAGTGCCCTCTGCTCAATTGGCGCCATTATGGCCGCCTTGAGCTCTGCCTTGGTAGAATCGTAATTTGCTATGTCCCTGAACTTCTCGTTAGCGCCGGTAGTGAGATCCTCAAAGCCCTCCCCGAATTTCCTTCTAAAGTCTTCTTTCATCACATTCATTGCAGTGACGACATCCATGCCGTTGTATTCGAAGAGAAAGAGCGCGGCAACAAGTATCGCTAAGCTAAAGATGGGCTCCAGCTGCAATTGGCTTCCAGACGCATATGAAAAAAATATGTACCCAACTATTATTACTGCGCTGAAAAGGCTTGCTTCAGATCCTTTATACCTGGATCTGCTTGCAAGGGCATAGGAACTTATGATATATGCCACTATAACCCATAGCACTATCTGCATTATGATGAAGACGGCACCGAATTCCAATGGATAAAATGCCATTATCATCGCATTCGGTATGTTTACAGCTACGCTGTAGCTGAACAGGCCGGAAAGGAGGGAAGGCACTGTGCCAAGGAACTGGAGGGTAGTAGCTGCATATTTCACGGGAACTACCCCGGCAGCGAAATTGTTGCCTTGGTTCAATATTACAGAATGCGCAGGGACAGGATTATATGCTATGCCCCCAGTTATCTGCAAGCCTGTCAGCCCCGATACCATAACTACAATAAGTATTGCCACCGAGACTGCTATTGCAGACCTCTTGAATCCTACTGTAAGTATTGTAAGCACAAGCGCGGGAATTTCAAGAAGAGATCCTACGTATGAGAGAGGCAGGGTTATGAGCATATATGTAAACGTTATTGTTCTGTAATGCTTGTAGCCGAGCATCAGTGCCACGCTTATGAATATTATGAATAGCCATGCGAGAAGCGGAACTTGGTATATAAGAGATGCCAGGGAAAAGAAGAGCATTGATGCTAGCCCGAACAGAGGATGCACAAGAGTAAGGATGAATGTTATGGCAAGGATTATTAGAAGCACTGGCATCGGGAAATATGGAATTGCTATAGACAGGCTGAGAAGCGCAAATGTCGTTGCAAGCGCATCTGGGAAGTTCTTATGCGTGGCGAGCGCCCTGAAGAAGTCCTTTATCCAATATGCGGAAAGAGGAAGCAGCGTTGCTATGTCCCTGCTTTTATCCCTTGCGTTCCCTTCCTCGTGATTTATCTTCTGAAGTCTCTTTGATATAGGCGTTTTGTTTTGTTCCTTCTCTGCTCTTATCCCCTTTTCATCCTGGGTTTTACCATCCCTCTCCTTTGGCTTTGGCATATAATCTATTCATTAAATCTTCTCTATAAAGGTATTTATTCATGCCATCTTGGCCTTCCTTTACATCTTATTTCCGCTTTTCTGCCCAATTATTTTACCATCCAGTTTATTCTATTTCCCCTGCAGAAGATTGCGGCTTTTGCATGTTTGCCCATGCGCTTGTGCTTAATCTTTCCGTAAGAAAGCGATGCGGTATTTCTACAGCTGCAAAATTACAAATTATAATATTGCCGTTATGTATAATCTTCTCTAATGTTCGTTCTTATAGCTTTTTGTGGCATGCTTCTGCAGAAACAATATTGATCCAGATTTATAAGCGCGTTAAATTACATGATGCTGCATCCTGGAAATATGGAAGCCTGAGCCGCGCTTTGCCTAATCAAAACATTAAAATACTTATTTTGCGCTCACCTAGCGATACTGATGAAGGCAAAGACATTTCCTTCAGGTGCCAGGCTTGCGGCGATAAACGGCATACTGCGGATGCTCATACACAATAAAGGCAGGATGGGGATAGCAGAGCTTAGCAGGATGTCGGACAGCGAGGTGGACACGCTGCTGCCCCAAGTAAATGCCGCAACGATGCTGAAGCTGGTGAAGGTCGTAGGAGACAACATAAGCATAACTAAGCTCGGAAAGGACTTCCACATAAACGATGAGGCAGCGCTGAAGAAAGCAAGGGATTTGCTTATCGAGATAGAGCCTTTCAAGACTGCGCACGCTCTATCCAAAAAGAAGGATAAATTCTCTACGGTTGAGCTTGCGGAGGAGCTTGAAAGAAAGGGGATAGTGCTTGACATAGACAAGGATATGAACATAAGCCTGCTTAACACCATGCTCTTCCATTGGGCCATATACTTCAGCATAATAGACCACTATGGGATAAGCGGCTACTGGAAAGAGGACAAGAACGAGATGAGGTAGCCATTTGGAAGATCAGATGCATCTACTGCCCTGCAAGGATGAATTTGAGCAATAGCCCTGCAACCTCCTTTGGATGCGTATAGTGAGGATTGTGCTTTGCTCCCTTTATTATGAAAAGCCTGCTTCCCTGTATTCCATCCCTGAATTCTTCAGCGAATCTCCTGTCTATTATATCATCATTTTCTCCCCATATTATCAGAGTCGGGGAGTTTATGTTCTTTAGCTCTTCTGCTGTTATGTGCTCTTCAAGCATGTTACTTTCCGCAATCCTCTCCATTATCTCCATTCTCCCTGCATTGAACACTGATACCTTGTCAAGTATCTCCTTTCTCTTCTTCTGTCCAATTCTTGTGTTCATGTCAACCTCCTTGAAATACGATTCAAGCCCGGCCGCGTCGATGAGCATCAACCCCCCCATTCTCCTCTTTCTTATCGCATAGAGCGCTGCAACCCACCCTCCGTACGAATGGCCGCAGAGATAGACATCCTTTATGCCGAGACTGGATACAGCCTCTGCAACTGCCGCCTCCTGCTGGTCTATCCTGTACTCTATTTCCGGCGCTTCAGACATCCCGTGCCCAAGAAGATCGAGCATATAGACGTTGAAGCCCTCTGGCATGTTCGACACAAGCCTTGTCCAGTTTTTCGTAGTGCCGCCAAAGCCGTGCAGCAGCAATATAGATTTTTTATCGTTTCCTTCGAAATGCTTCTTGCAGTATACCTTGCCAAGCCTTGTCTTTACGTACGCGCCGTCAAAATCCGACAGATAATCCATATTGCTATTTCCTCTTTCCGTAGAAAAAGTGTACAGGGAATCCCAAGGCAGCTTCCGCAGCTTCCTGCACGCCTTCGCTGAACGTAGGATGAGGATGTATTGTCATGGCTATATCGTCTATTGTCGCGCCCATCTCTATTGCAAGCGATATCTCGCTTATCATGGAGCTTGCCTCCCTGGAGACTATCTCCGCCCCTTTCAGCAGCCCCGTCCCCTTTTCATATGCTATCTTCACGAACCCGTTTGTAGCGCCGACGGCCACTGCCCTGCCTATGGCTGACATTGGAAACTTCGTAACCTCTATCCCTTCCTTCTCTTCAATGCTCCCTGCAACAGCTATCTCCGGATCCGAGAATATGACTGAAGGTATTACCTTATTGTCGAATCCCGCCTTTATTCCGGAAGCCACGTCTGCTGCTACAATTCCCTGCCTTATGGCCTTATGCGCAAGCATAGGCTCGCCGATTACGTCTCCAACCGCAAGTATGTTCCTGTCGGTTGTGTAAAGCTGGTCGTCAACCCTTATGAAGCCTTTCTCGTCCAGCTGCACTTTAGTATTCTCGATCCCGAGGTTTTTCGTATATGGCCTTAGCCCTACTGCTGCCACTATTGCTTCTGCATCTACCTTCCGCTTGTCGATGAGAGTCAGAGATGAGGAGTCATACGAGGCAGGCTGAGCGTCTTTGTATATTTCGATCCTCAGCTCTTCCATCTTCTTCTTAATTATGCTGACCGCGTCAGCATCGAATCTCGAGAGCACGTCAGACCTTGCTATGAGCGACACTTTGCTGCCTAGCTTTGCATAGAGCATTCCTATCTCTACTGCAACGTATCCGGCACCTATTATGGCCATTGACCTTGGTATCCTGTCCATGAGAAGCGCTGCCTTGTAGTCCATTATCCTGTCAGAGAAGCCGAATCCTTTGAGCTCTATAGGCTCGGATCCAGTCGCTATTATCGCCTTCTTGAAGTCCAAGGACTCGCCGCCGCTGAGCTGGAGCGTGTTCGAGCTGAGAAACGTAGCCTCGGCATTGTACACCTCCACATCATTAGACTTGCAAAGGAACGCAACCCCCTCTTCCAGCTTTTTGGATACCCCCAATCTCCATTCCAGCATCTTCTTGGCGTCAATGCTGACCTTCTCTGCGCTTATGCCGAACTGCTGGGAATGCTGTGAGGAATAGAATATGTCTGAAATATGTATGAGCGACTTTGACGGTATGCACGCATAGTTTAGGCAGTGGCCGCCAAGCTTATGCTTCTCTACCAGCGCCACGCTCATTCCCCTCTCGGCTGCGCGTATTGCTGCGACATAACCGCCTACTCCTCCCCCCACTATCGCAAGATCCACCTCTTCAGGCAGCGAACCCATAACCATGCCATCGCCTTACAGCATCTCGAGGAAATCCGGATCCTCTAGATACTTTATCACTGAATTCGTAAACCTTACTGCGTCTGCCCCGTCTACAACCCTGTGGTCGAATGTGAGGGAGAGCGAGAGCATCTTTCCTATTTTTACCATACCGTCTTTTACAATTGGCCAGTCCCTTACCATATGCACGCCCATTATAGCCGCTTCAGGATAGTTTATCATGGGCACTGAGAAGAAGCCGCCCTTGAGGCTTCCTATGTTTGTTATTGTAAACGTGCTTCCGCGCATCTCTTCCACTGAGATCGTCTTGTTCTGCGCTTTCTCTGCAAGCAATGATATCTCCTTCGCTATCTCCATTATGCTCTTCTCGTCCGCATTCTTTATGACTATCACTTTCAACCCGTCTGGTGAAGCCGCAGCAAGGCCTATGTTATAATATCCTTTAAGTATTACCTCCCTTGTCACCGGATCGAAACTGGAATTGAAGAACTTGTTCTTCTCTTCCTTGAGCGCAGCTATCACCGCCTTTATTATGAATGGCAGGAAAGTGAGCTTCACGTTAAGCTCTTTCATGGCCTTCTCTTTTTCTTTCATCACCCTGTCAAAAAGGGCAGTTGCGTCCAATATGTCCATATGCACTGCCCTTGGTATTGTCCATGACAGCTCCATGTTCCTGGCTATGGTCTTCCTCACCTGAGGCATCTGGACTCTGGTCTCAGGGCCGTACTTGCTTGTATCCGGGATTGCGTTGGCTGCCTGCTGCAGAGGCTGCAGGTTCTGCGCCTGCGGCTGGACTGCAGCAGCCTGCGGTTGCGCTTGTGAGGATCCATTCCTATTTGCATACGTTTTTATGTCATCTTCGGTAATCCTTCCATTAGGGCCTGTGCCAGTTAATGCAGAAATGTCTACCCCCATCTCTCTTGCCATCTTCCTTACCGAAGGAGTCGCTATAACATCTCGCTTATGTGCATCTGCCGGCTTTCCTGAATTCTGCGGCATTGCGGCAGCCACGGGCTGCGCAGGATATGCTGTAGCATTCGTACGCTGCTCCTGCTGTTTTGCCTCAGGTGCCTTCATACCTGCCTCTGCCTTCTGCGCAACTGTATGCAGATCAAATGAGCCGACTTCAGACTCTGACAGTATATACGCGAGCGTTGATCCAACCTGTACGTCTGAGCCTTCGCCTACGGCTATCTTGAGTATTCCTGAAAGCGGGGAGGGGATGCTGACAACTGCCTTGTCCGTCTCTATCTGCACTATGGGCTGGTCTTCATTGACCCTGTCACCATCCTTGAACATCCATTTCTGCACGTGGCCCTCTGTTATTCCTTCGCCGACATCTGCAAATTTCAGCTCTTTCATAATCACACTGACAGTATTTTATCTATGGCATTGCTTATCTTCTTTGCGTTAGGGAGATAATAATCCTCGTACCCCGGGCATGGCACTGGGATGCTTGGCGATGCCACCCTTAGTATAGGTGCCTGCAGCTCGAATATCGCTTTTTCAGCTATCCTTGCAGATATCTCAGCTCCAACGCCGAAACTCGCCGACGCCTCATGCACGATCATCACTCTTCCAGTCTTCTTTGCGCTGTCTATTATCGTCTTCTCGTCAAGCGGGCTTATCGTCCTGAGATCCACTATCTCCGCGTCCACGTTCTTCTTGCTTACAACGTCTTCAACAATCCTTGTCATAGTGCCGTATGTTATTATGCTGAGCTTGCTTCCCTCCTTGACTACATTTGCCTTTCCTATCTCAACCTCGTACATGCCATCCTGCACTTCCTGCTTGAACAGCCTGTATAGCTTTGTCGGCTCTAGGAATATCACAGGGTCGTTCATGTGCATAGCGCTTATCATAAGGCCTTTTGCATCATAAGGGTTAGACGGCTCGACAACTATGAGCCCGTTAGCATGGGCATAAAGTGCTTCGGGATTTTCAGAATGGTGCTCTAAAGCGCGTATGCCTCCGCCGACAGGGGTTCTTATAACCATATTAAGGCTTCGCGTCCCTCTTGTCCTTGTCCTGTATCTTGAGCAATGGTTTATTATCTGCCCAAAGCCCAGGTACATGAATCCCGCAAACTGTATCTCAGCTATAGGCTTTAGGCCGCCCAATGCCATGCCTATAGAGGTGCCTATTATTGCAGACTCAGCCAATGGCGTATCAATGACCCTGTTGTCTCCATATTTCGCCTGCAGCCCGTCGGTAACTCTGAAAACGCCCCCGTCTTTTCCAACATCTTCTCCAAGAACTACCACGTTTTCGTCTTCCTTGAGCAGAAGGTCGATCGCGTTGTTCAGCGCAGTTACCATGTTAGCTTGCATAGGAATTACCTCCAATAATTATTTGCCTCGGCATCGTCCATCTCCTCCTGCAGCACCTGCGGGATGAAGCTGTATACGGAGTTGAACATTGATCTCGGGTCGGGCTTGAATGCCTCCTCCTTCTCTACTGCAGCATCTATCAGCTTTGCATATTCCTCATTCATCTTACTCTCCATATCATCGTTCCACAGCCCATGCTTGCTTAGGTATTTTCTAAGCCTCAGGATAGGGTCTCTTGCCTTCCACTCGTTTACATCTGCTTCGCTTCTGTATTTTGTAGGATCGTCTGAAGTAGTGTGCATGCTCATCCTGTATGTTATGCACTCTATAACAAATGCACCGTCTTTTGAATTCCTTATCGCCTCGCTGACAGCCTTGTATACCGCAAATACGTCGTTGCCGTCTACCTGCACCCCAGGTATTCCCGCGGCTATTGCCTTCTGTGCAAGGGTCTCGGCTGCGCTCTGCCTGCTTCTCGGAACTGAGATGGCCCAGCCATTATTTTCTATTATTAGTATCACAGGCACTTTCATAACTCCTGCAAAATTCATTGCCTCATAAAAATCCCCTTCTGACGTTCCGCCATCCCCAACATAAGCTACCACCGCATTTCCTGTTTTCCTCTGCTTCTGCGCAAACGCAAGCCCTACTGCATGCTGCATCTGCGTTCCCACTGGCACTATTACAGGCATCCCGTTTATCTTAGCCGCCGGAATATTCCCCTCCTCATATCCCTTCCAGTACAAAAGGAAATTCTCAAGAGGCATGCCTCTTGCGAGATATAACGCGTGCTGCCTGAAATTCGGGACAAATATGTCGTTGGGGTTCATGGCAATTGCTGCCCCTATCTGTGTTGCCTCCTCCCCTATGCATGGGCCATACGTTGCCATTCTGCCCTGCCTCTGCAGGCTGAGCACCTTAGAATCCACTGCGCGTGCGAACACCATGAGTTTATACATCCTTATTATTTTCTCATTGTCAATATCATCTAAAGGAATGCTTTGGTCTACGTTTCCTTCCTCATCAAGAATCTGCATGTACTTTATGGAGCCAGAATAAGCTTCTTTAAGCAAGAATATCACCAATACTGATTGAAATGCAAAATATAAAAACGTGACATACTTCAAACTTGTTATTAGTCCCTAAGGATCTATGAATTCCAGAGGCAACAGAGGAAAAGCACAGCATTAATTAATGGAAATGCGGCAAACAGCCAAGTACTGCAATGTCAGAATGTCGAGACACGGTTATTAAACCTTTTATCATAGGGTAAAATAGAGGCGGTTAAGATAATGCATGATCCCCGCACTTTTCTATCGCACGGATACAAGCCGTTTCCATTTTGCGCTGATTTTCCCTTTATCGAATTCCTCTACTGCGGAATGCGAGGCTTTCTGCATATTGTAGAATCTCTTCTTATTTTTTTCAAGGTTTCTTATTACCTCAGGATATTTTTTTATGTCGTTCTCAATTATTGCGTTCTTGTGGTTTGCCACGTGGAAGCCCTGAAATGCTATATCCGTCCCTATAACCGCTTTGTGCATCGTGAAGTAATCGAGGATTTTTACCTTGAACCCGCTTCCGATGCTCAGAGGCGCAATGCAAAGATCCACATCCCTTAGCACATCGTATTGATTTTCAACCGCGCCAAGGTATTCTATATTTGATATTTTTTTTACTGGGCACCCATTTCCAAAGACAATGAACTTTTTCTCAGGAAGCCTTGGGGCTATGTATTTGGCTATGTCCTCTATCGCGCTTCTATTTGGAGGGTATGCATAATTTCCGAAAAACGCTATGGTTTTTATAGATCTTCTAATTCTCCCTGCTTTAACATCACTTCTTACAAACTGCTTAGGTACATATATAATCTTCTTCTCTTGCTCAGGGAATGCATGTGAAGCCGCATTCATGTCTAATTCGGTTGGAAGCACTAAAAAATCAGATGCCTTTAAGGCTTCATTGTAAAGCTTCATATTATATTTTTTATAATTCCTGATATACTGGCGCAGGGCAGGCTCGGGAATTTTCCCATGCAGTTTTTGGTAAATGGGTGCTGTAAAATTGTCTATTACAGCAGGAGAATCAAAAGTGGATATTACTTTTATTTTCTTGCCTGATCCATTGAGTACCCTTTGTAATATTCCGGCAAGAAGGAATGTACCGAGGATTATCACGTCAGGATCGAAATCGACTAGCGCCCTTATCATATTTATGTTGCGATTTGATATATAGTTGTCCACTTTGAAGTTTAGGAGCAGAATAGCCAAATGGCTTGCAGGATTAAGCAGTGACCTGTATTTTAGCGATGCATCTTGGAACTCCCTTTCAATATATTTATCTTCCTTGTATACCGCCATCTTTGATGACAGCGAAAATACTGCTATTTCTGCATCCTTTGACCACAGGAAATCTATGATGTTTTTGAGTTCCTGGACTTTTCCTGACATTCCCGAATGTAATGGTATATTAGATAATATTGCTATCTTTATTTTAGCTGCCATAGCATACCGCCTTCATATCACATATTCTTATTTGATGCAAAACATTTTTTAATTAGGAAGATTTTGCATGCTTGAAGAACTTGATGCCACAGCGCATGTGCATTCCGCGAATAAGCGTTGCTCGCTTGCCAAGCGCAGACAAAATATGATTTGGCATTGGCAAAAATATGCATGCGGATATTCATACGCAAGCAAAGTCGCAGCAATTTTTCGTTTATGATGTAAATTTTGTAAAAAATTTCCTGTTGAATTTATACTTCTTGTAGATCGCTTTTGGGAGATCCTTTATGAAATGGCCGTAATCCTCCCTGAATTCGTCCGGCAGCATTCTCGGGATGCCATTTATAATCGGATACCATCTTTTGCATTTACTGCACAGCAATATTCCTTTGATTATGTTTGTTCTATTGTGCAATACTTTGGCTTCAATGCTCTCAAGTCTAAGTGGATATCCTCTGCACATTGGGCATGCAAGCAAGTCAATAAACTTTACATTAATGCAATCATCCCTTTAATCCGACAAATTGGAACGTGAAACCCCTGACTTTCTGGCCGAAGAATAACGTCTTGAAGTATTTCTCTAGTATCGACTTTGAGGCTTCATTCTCAGGAAGCTCGGAATATATCTTTTTTATAATAAGGAAATCCTTGTAATGCCTAGGCGTAGATATAAACGCCATTACAGGAAGCAAGAAGTTTAGGTATGCTGATACGAGAAGCTTGTCAAAAATCCCAGAAGGCTTCCCGAATCCCACTATTCCCAGGCATCGTTTGCATATCCTGTTTATTTCGCTGGCAGATCTGTACATGTCCCTTGATGCATGGAACGAGAAGCCCATTATTACAGAGTCGAATGCACCTTCTCTGAACGGCATTCTGTCAAAAGAGCCTTGCACCATTTCACATTTCATTCCAGAATTCTCCAGCATCTCAGCAGAATAGTCAAGCATTGTAATATCCGCATTTTTCATGCTCTTATATAGTTTAGACATTATTCCTGTTCCTGCACCGGCATCAAGGATTCTAGAGTTAGACTTTGTATTTTGCGCAACTATATCAAGCACTTCCTTGCGCAATCTTATATCCTGGAAAAAAGAAATAAACCTGTTAGTTCTATCATACACTTTTGGTATGTTTCTATATACGCCGTATATCCGCTTCCAGTTGCGGCCAATCCCTTTTTTCGAGGTCTCCATAAATAATATTATATAATCTTGCTTTAAATAGATTAGGTACGAATGGGAAATATGGGAATTACTCGTACTACGGCACAAGCAGGTCTCGAATATATTACCACGATAGGCTTTGCATTTATTATAATAGCGATTGTAATAGGAATAATATATTTTTATTATACCTCTACACAATCTGTTGCAAATACATGCGTTTTCAATTACGGCATTTACTGCAATGACTTCTTAATAGGCACTCCTCCAGGCACTTCAAATTCGCTCTTGGCACTTTATATGTCAAACATGCAGAACTATCCTGTAGCAGACCCGAGCCTGATAGCAAACGTAAGCGGAAAGAACGTAACCGGACAATGCTTTACAAATTATGCGCTACCTGGCGGTGCGATAATATGCAATGCCACTCTTCCCAATGCACTTCCAGATGGAACAAACATTGCAGGTAAGCTGTATGTGAAGAGCAGCCTATGCCCGAATGGCAATGCCATCACGTGCAACTCCCAGCCAAGGGAGATATATTCCGGAACGTTCTCTGCGCACTCGACAACCCTTTCTACAAATGAGCAGATTGCAATAAGTGTAACGGAAACCCAATTGCCTATAATAAACAGCAGCAAAGTGATAAAAATAACAAGCACCGTCAAGCTCTTCGGCACATCTGTGCCGGGGGCAACGATACAACTTTCTGCAAACGTGCCTTCGATTGTGATTACGCCTTCATCAGGTACTACAGATACATTCGGCAACGTAACTTCATATATGGTAGTAAGCAAGTCGCAGTCATCTAATGTGCTTGTGCAGGCAACCTTTGGAAGCGCAAGCAATTCAATCACAGTATGACTTACAACGACTACATCTACATCCACTTCAACCTCTACATCTACAAGTACCTCTTCAACAACGACTATAAACAGTTTTATATACTGCGTAGATACCCCCAACCAATATCCCTATTATGCATCAGTGAGCAGCAGCGGTTTCGGGACGTGGACTGCAGGAAGTGCAGTGTTTCCTGGAAGTGGACCTGCAGGTCCTTCATGTGCAACTTATAATGGATATATATATTGTGTAAACCAACAAAGTGGACTTTATCCTTATTATGCGTCTGTAGGCAGTAGCGGTTTCGGAACGTGGACTGCAGGAAGTGCGGTGTTTCCTGGTACGCTTGTTAATGCTGGTACATGTGCGACTTACAATGGTTATATATATTGTGAAACTAGCAAAAACAATTATCCATATTATGCGTCTGTAGGCAGCAGCGGTTTCGGAACGTGGACTGCAGGAAGTGCAGTGTATCTTACAGGGGTAGGAAATCCTGTGACATGTGCAACTTACAATGGTTATATATATTGTATAGACAACTCAGGAGCATATCCTTATTATGCGTCTGTAGGCAGCAGCGGTTTCGGGACGTGGACTGCAGGGAGCTCTGTATATCCTGGTGGATTTATACGACCTCATTATTGTGGAACTTACAATGGATATATATATTGCATAGATAGTAACTCCATCGGGCAATATCCATACTATGCGTCTGTGGGCAGCAGCGGTTTCGGGACGTGGACTGCAGGAAGTGCTACGTATCCTGTTGGATTAGGAGCTACTGGTACATGTGGAATTTACAATGGTTATATATATTGTATAAGCAGTAATGGTGCATATCCTTATTATGCATCTGTGAGCAGCAGCGGGTTCGGCACGTGGACTGCAGGAAGCTCTGTATATCCTAGTGGCGTAACACCTTCATCATGTGCAACTTCATGAATATCTGCTTATATGTTTCTTTGCATTTTGTTTTTCTCTTTTATGATATAATAATTGGTATTATTTATCTAGGCTGCAAGTGAAGACAATAATGGATATATTTATGGTGCATTTTGCATAATGCATTATATGGCCCATTGGAAATCGGAGCCTACTTGCTTTGCATTCCTTATCATGCATGGCTTTACATTATGCCTTTGCAAGTTTATGGAATTCGCATCTTTTTGAGTTTTGGACTTGCTATACAGTACAGCAACTAAGCTTTGAGATATCCTCGTAGAATGCCTGCGCAGCCAGCTTAAACCCTTCGCTGAGCGTTGGAAAGACGTGCACGGTATCTATTATATCGTCTATCGTTAACCCGAATTTCACCGCCAACACACCTTCATGTATAAGATCCGCAGCATGCGGAGCCAGAATGTGCACGCCCAGTATCTTCTTGGTTTTGCTATCTATCACTATCTTAACTATGCCTCTAGTATCTCCGATTATTGCGGCCTTTGCCACAAACTTGAACTCTACAGGGCCGCAGCTGCATTTTATCCTGTTTTTTATTACCTGCTCTTCTGTCATGCCTACCATTGCAGCTTCAGGATAGGTAAATATCGCGCTTGGTATCTCATTCGTGTTTATCGTTTTGTTTGCATTTTCGAAGATGTTAGAAGTAGCTGTATTGCCTTCCTTTGCAGCCAGCGTCTCAAGCATAGGCTCACCGGTAACGTCTCCTGCAGCATATATGTTCTCAGATGTTGTCTTTAACGACTTATCGACTTTTATGAAATTTCTCTCGTTTAGTTGAACTCCGGATGCCTCAAGATTTAGCTTCTCAGTATTGGCAGTTCTTCCAGTGGCAAAAAGTATTTCTTCGGCATCAAAAACTGCTTCTTTCCCATTAACCATTGCAGTTATGCTCTTTGCCCCGTTTCTATAGCTTATCTTGGACAAGGCAGCATTTGTCACTATCTCAACTCCGCTCTCCTTCAGGTATTTTGTAAGATAGCTGCTCATTTCCGGTTCCCAGTTAGGTATTATCCTGTCGCTCCTCTGCAGCAGGGTAACCTTCACTCCAAATCTGGCAAATAGCTGGGCAAATTCAAGCCCTAGCGCCCTGCCGCCGACAACTATTAGCGACTCAGGAAGATAATCCATAGACAGCGCTTCTTCGTTCGTGAGATATTTTGCTTTTTCTATGCCTTTTATCTGCGGTATTGCAGCCTTTGCGCCTGTTGCTATTAGTATGTGCTTTGCCCTTATCTCTTTAGCCCCTGCCTTGATTGTGTTTGCATCTATGAACGTCCCAGTTTCATCTACGAACGTGACATTTTCCATACTTTCCAATACATCCTTGTATTTCTCAGCCCTAAGGTCATTTACAATTCTGTCTTTCTCTTTGACTATCTTCGCATAGTCCGGCTTTCCAACAGTGTAATCCAGTCCGGAATATCTCTTTTTCCTAAGCTCTTCAATAAACGTGCTTACTGTTATTAGCCTCTTGCTTGGCACACATCCGACGTTTATGCAAGTGCCGCCAAGCACCGCACCCTTAGTTGCACCCCTGCCTACCATTGCAGTTTTAATCCCAATGCTGTTTGCTTTTATTGCTGCCGAGAAGGCAGCGGACCCTTGACCGAGTATTGCATACTCAAATTCTTCTATTTAATCACCTTTGAAATATATTCCCTGTTTGCTATATCACATGATATTATCCGTTTTTTGTAAATTGCTATGTGCCTTATGATGCTGTTTATTGTTTGCCTCATTTCTGGGTTGATCGCATAAATGCGCTCCTTGCCTTTTTTCCTTACATTCACAAATCCGCAATTCAAAAGGCATTGCATGTGGTGAGATACATTACTTTGTTCAATTCCAGTTATGGCAGAGATTCTGCCTACATTCAAATCTTTCTTTGCCAGGGATTTCAATATGCTGAACCTGCTGTAATCGCCTATTGCATAAAAGAAAGTCTTGAATTCAAGTTTGTCCATTCAATCACGCTATAAAGTGCTGTTTATTGCTTCCTCTAACTGGCCAAGAGTAGATGATGGAGAGCCGTTTATATACAAAACAGTGCTGTTTCCAGAGAGAAGGTAATATATGTCCAGATAGCCTTTTGGGTCATAGGCTGCAGTCATATTATAATTTGCAAGTGCCGGGATTATTGTGCCGTTGGAGTATGCACTTGGGGCATATGAATTCACAAAGCTTGTTATAGGTGGTCCGCTGTATCCCAAATCATTGTAAAGCTCCAGTTCAATAACCTTAATCCCGCGCCGTTTGAAAAACTGGTAGTTCTGGCTTATCACCTCATTGCCTTGGGCACATGATGAGCACCAAGTGGCTACAAACCAAAGGACTACAGCATGCCCTTTGTATGCGGACAAATTCGCATACGAACCGTTGCTTAGAAGGAAGCTATAGTCCGGAGCTATCGACCCAACAGTAATGTTCTGCGGCGCCGTATTACTGCCATTCGAGCCATATTTCATAAACAATAAAGTTATAGCAAGAATGGCAATCAGGGATCCAATTCCAATTATTGCTATCTTACTCTTTTTCATTTCTTCACCGTGCAACATTTTGCGATGTTTCTTGAAACCAATAAAATGCTTAGCAAGAGAAGGCCTATCGAGAGAACGATGAACAGGGTTTCGTAAGTAGCGAATGGGCCCTGGAGTTCACCTGCTACCCCTATTATTGTCGCAGTGGGAGCGCCAAAGGCAGCCAAGATGGCCGGCACCAAAGATGTACAGCAAAGACTATTCGGTATTATTGATGCTATAACAGCGCCTAAACCAGATTTTCCATTCATTGCAGCCCCATTCACAAACGCGAATAGGTTCATCACCAATGAGAGAGCTAGGAGTATGCTAATCGATATGGATATGATTAATGAATAGGCATTTAGTCCAAAAGCTATTTTTGGCATGGCAAGATTTAATGAAGAGCCGGAAAACAGATAAGAATAACCAAGGAAGGTCAGAGCTGCAAACACTAGAAATACCATATAGTATGCCTTGGAATTGAACACAATGCGAATAGCGTTTATTGTTTTGCCGCTGCCATACATAATATATGAATAACCAATCATATTTATAAAAGTTTGGGCATCCTGCAGTTTAAACTGGTTTCCTTAGGTACCGTGACATCCTCCCACTCGTAAACGGTGTGGGCTTCCTCAGCGACCTGAGAAAGTCAAAGTGTAACGCAACGAATGATTAACATAGGAACTTGACAAATTAAATACTTTGACTCAAGTTACTTTATTGGGGGTTTTCTCTCTTTTTTTGTCGTCGGTTTCTCCTGTAGCAACCAACACGATCAGCGTGTTGGCCGCCTTGCCAGGAGAGTAATAACATGAAAATAGAGAAATTAAAGAATAAAATACCAGAGGTTTGAGAGTGTTTCCTAGTCGTAGCAGCAGTCCGAACGAAGCTCGGAGTGCCCGAACCTGCACGGAGTAGGAGGGGCTTTCAAGCACTCTTACGAGCACTGAACTAATCAACTAGCAGTCTAAGAGAATCCGGGGGGCTATTTTTGGAAGTCGTCAAGTTTTACCAGTAGGTCGTTCTTCAGCTCCTCCCAATTCTTTGGCCTATTTGCTGCCGGAATGAATGGATTCGTGAGATTGCGCATCTT
>JAJYWY010000005.1 GCA_021791245.1 Microcaldota archaeon | reverse complement strand
CTTTATATTTCTAAATGCGGTATAATCTGTGTGCGAAGACACAGATGTTCGCATTTGTACGAAATAAAATCTACGGTGGCTATATGGAAACGAAAGCTAGACGAGAAAGCTAGGTCTCGCACCCGTTCGCAACGGGAAGGTCGCGGGTGTGATCCCCGCAGAGTCCACATTTTACAAGCAAAGTTGTGTGACAAAAACCACCAATTCGTAAGTCCTGTGGCTTCATAGGCAAGGTTTATTAATGTTTATAAGCCTATTTATTTAGTTAGGGGGTTTACTAAGTGAGTGTATGGTCCTGTTCGATACAAATCCGAAATCCGATCCACGTTTCCTTTATGGAAGAGAAAAAGAGCTAGACGAATTAGTCGAAAGCCTAAAGAAAAAGAATTGGGTAATATTACTAGGACCAAGAAGGGTTGGAAAGACTTCTCTCGCAGAGTGCGCCATAAAAAAAATGGGTGAGAAGATTTTTCTATTGGATGCAAGGGAAAACAGCGACTTTGCTGGAGCGCTGAACAAGCTACTAAAAATTCCGGAAAGCTCTCTTAAGGTCAAAACAGATATTAAAGTGCCATATACCCCGATCAGCATAGGGGCAGAGTACAATAAAACATTATCAAAAAAAGATCTCGAATACCTATTGAAAAGAATCGGGCACATATATATAATCGTAGACGAAGCGCAGTGGCTAAAGAACCCGAGAAAAGTTGTAATGTTATTGGCGCACCTGTATGACTATTATTACGACCACGTAACGTTTATCATAACTGGTTCGATGATTGGTGTGATGAAGTCTATACTTGAACCAGGACCAAGCAGCCCCTTATATGGGAGGGCTATAACAGAGATGGAGATAAGAAGATGGCAGTCTTCTATAAGTCTCGGTTTTCTGAAAGCAGGTACAGCAGAACTCCACCTGGAATTAAACGATAAAATGGCGATAAACATTGAAGAAAATCTTGACGGGCTCCCAGGATGGCTGACTCTCTTTGGTTACAACTATTCACAGACAAAGAACCCAAATCTTGCCCTTACGAAAACAATAAAGGAGGCAAATAAGATAGTCTCTCAGGAGGTAAAAAGTATAGCTGAGCTCGGTATAGGTACACAAAGGCTTATTGCAGTGCTTTCCGTGCTTGCTAAGGAGCCCTTACGGTTTGTTGACATTGGAAAAACAACAAATTTCAATAACACTAGCCTATCAAAGTATTTGAGCACGTTGGGCAGGCTGGGGTATATAGAAAAAGATACAAAAAGCAGATATTACATATCCGACCCTCTGCTCCTCAGGTTTGTCAAAGATAGGACAATTAACAACGTGAGCAGGAAATCCCACGCCGTTTACGGGTGGGATGATGTCACATAGTAATCCATAATCCGCAAGCGGAAGGTCGCGGGTGCGAATCCCACCGAGTCCACAATTTACAAGCAAAGTTGTACGACAAAAAACATAATTGCCCGAAGCACAGGTAAACCAGTAGTGTTGAAAGTTACGTTTACATTTATATCTATCGAGTTATACACGAGTCTATACACTGCCTTCCTAATATAGAAAATTGATCTCTGTTTGGTAGTATTTATCAACGTGGGCGTAAAACCCACTCCTTCCGGGATGGGATATAATCCCACTGCAAAGCATATAAATTTGAATGGTGCAATAAATATGATCGTTGTGATGCCACTAATAAAAGTATCTTCAACAAAGACATCTATAAACTTTCAGATTTGTTGAAGCCCACGCGCTTTAATGGTGGAAGATGTCACCGGAATAGTGCATATCCTAATTAGTTTTGTGAAGATTAATTCTGTATACATCGCTATTCTCCGGAACTGAATACTTGAGCTTTATCCCTACTTCATCGCCTTCATTGGCGATTATTATATTTTTTCCGTTTATCTGCATGCTCTCAACACGCTGCCTTATTGCTTCCTCTTCATTGCCTATCTCTATGATGTCACCTACGCTAAGTTGACCATTAAGCCTTATGGCAACTACATTTATCTTGGGAAATACCTGTCCTACTTTTCCTATAAACACCTTGCCTATTACTGGCTTGTGATAGTGTACTTGTGAATCTTTTCGTTCTTCCCATCTGTTTACTGATTCAACCTCATCATCTATATTGTCAAATCTGCGCATGAATAAAGTTAAGAGAATAAGATTAAAAATATTAACTATTATTGCTTGTAATCAAGCTAATCTCTTTATAAGGTGGTAACCGAATTCAGTCTTTACTGGGCCTGAAACCTGCCCTACATCAAGCGCGAATGCGGCTTTCTCGAATTCCTTTACCATCATGCCTCTTCCAAAATACCCAAGATCTCCTCCTCTCCTTCGCGACCCGTCCAATGAATATTCTTCGGCAAGCTTCTCAAACTTCTCGCCTTTATTTATTCTATCGAGAAGTGCAAGTACAGTGGACTGCTTTTCAACAAGTATATGTGCACACCTTATCTTTTCTGCCATATCATCAATCTTTTATTATTAAAATATTAAATATATCTTACGCTTCACTTAATTCCTCATATGCATTTATAAGGAAGCTATTCTCGCTATCTATCTTCATATTATTCTTTATTTTTTCTATTATCTCTTCCTTTGCCATATGCTTAGACCCAATTAATATTATGTTTGAGTAAGCCTTTATGTTGCCTACCTTGTATACTGCAAATCTTGTCCTGAGTTTGTTTATTAATTCATCTAATTTTGGGGAACTAGCGAATGTCATAGCATAATTTATTGCCAATATGCCATCATTTTTCATCGCCTTATCAACATCTACCACGAATTTTTCAGATAAGAATTGGTCTGGTATATTAAGATCGTCATACGCATCAAGGAATACTAAATCATAGTAGCATATTTTTTCTTCAACATATTTTGCACCGTCACAGATGACAGTGTTTTTTCCTATTCCAGGAACTGACCTTTCAGCTATTTTCACCATATCTATGTTACTTTCAACTACATCTAGATCTATTTCATTCCCAAAAAGTGTTTTTAGTTGCATAATCATAGTCCCTCCACCGAGACCTATAAGCAGTATCTTCGGATTCTTGTAAATGTATGCAAGGGGAAGAAAGTAATCCCAGTATGAATGAGTAAAAATGGACTTTTTATTGAATCTTGAGTAAACTATGCCATTGTATTTTACAACTTTGTTCCCGGTATATGTGTTTTCGAGCAAGGCTATATTGGCATGTTTCTTCCTTATACTAAGCACTTCTTTGTCCCCAGTTATTAATTCTGTTATCATGCCAAGCGTATCCATGTTTTCATATATTTTTATAAATGCAACTATAAATGCTTTATCAAAGTGGGCGTAAAACCCACTCCCTTCAAGGGTGGGATATAAGCCCACCGCAAAGCATATAAATTTGAATGGTGCAATAAATATGGTCGTCGTGATGCCACTAATAAACGTATCTTCAACAAAGACATCCATAAACTTTCAGGTTTGTTGAAACCCACACGCTTTAGCGGTGGGAGATGTCACAGATATTATGAAAGCAGGAAATAAGAAAAATAAGGGGATAACACCGTCGCATCTGCTTATTCCTGCCATTATCACATCGATAGCAACAGCATTTCTGGTGTTTATCCTAAATTACCTTAATTTCGACCTAAAGTACGGTCTAGGCCTTTCAGCATTGATATTTGCGTCTTTTGGATCTAGTATATTCCTTATGTTCATGACTCCAGAGTTTCCCATGGCAAAGCCATCAAAATTCTTGCGCTCTTACATAATAGCTGCATTCGTTGGATTCTTCTTCCACTTTTTCGTACAGTTTACATCTGTGGCTATAATATCCGGAATAACCATATTTGTGATGTCCATGCTGCTCATGCTTGGAAAGAGCGAACACGGCCCAGCCGTAGGCATAGCTCTTGCATTCGTGCTTTTTGACATAGGCATAGCAGGAATAATCGTCGTATTTGGGGGAATTCTAATAATAGGCGTGTTCAAAGTGCTTTTCGACAAGTATATCCTATGGCCAAATGGAAATTCATATAAACTATAATGCAAATAACATATCGATGCAAAAAGTCTGGCATTGATCAAAAAGGCTGATGGTAAATTGATTAAGTAAACGTATATTGAATAACACTAAAAGTTGGTACAATGGCAAAATTGGTTTTATTCGAGGTTAATAAGCTCCTTGCAAGGGATATGAAGGATGTTTCCGAATATGTTGAAGAAGTTATAAGGAGCAGGTACAGCATAATCGCAAAGGTTAACCTTGATGATTACGAGGGGAAGACATCACAGGAGATAGCCGAAGCGATACTCAGTAAGAATGGCATGCCGCAAAAGGACATAAACGAGAAGATGGAAAAGTACATCAATGACCTAACATATTCATATTACAATGTCGCAGGCCACGACAGGCATCAGCTGCTTGATGGTGCAAAAGAGATCTTAAAAGATATCAAGGGCAAAGGTGCATTGCTTGGAATAGCTACTGGTGAGGCTAAAGGAGTCGTGGACATAAGGCTTGAAAAGACAGGGTTAAACGGATTCTTCGAAGTGGGTGCTTATGCCAACGATGGCGGGAGCTATGATAAGATAATCAATGCAGGGATGAGCAAGGCAAGGCACATGGGGATGCAGTACGATCAAGTATTCATAATATCCCCTTATCCTGAAATGATCTCTGCCGCAAAGGCGTTTGGTGTCGATGCGATAGGCGTAGCAACAGCAAAGTACTCAAAACAGGAGCTTGCTTCGGCAGGAGCAGATATCGCAGTTAATAATCTTAAGGCAAGAAACCAGATAACGGGCTTCATATTCAAGTGACAACAATTGTGCAATATGTTCTACATTTTTATTAGCACATCTTCTCCTTCTATTTTTGTTTCGAATGAGGCTACACTAAATGTCTTGTTCCATGCATCAGGTGCTGCCTTTCCAGTCCGTATATCGTATTTCATTCCATGCCACGGGCATATTATATCCATGCCAAGTAGATGGCCGTCAGCAAGGGGTCCACCTTTATGCGCACATTTGTTTGCTATAGCATAAACACTTCCTTCCACAAGGAACAATGCCACTTCGACATTATTAACAATGGCAAGAACTCCCATATCCTCCTTAAGATCACTTACTTTTGCTGCTTTTACAAATTCCGGCAAATAATCACATAAATAATTAAAGCCCAATTATTTTATATCTTGCTATGTCTTTTTTAATCAATTTCAATAGATCATATGTCCCTCAAGTTTTTCTGCTAACCTTAAAAGAACCAGAAAATAATGCAGAAATATGCGAAAGTAATAGTAATTAAACCTAAATATCTCTGAAAATCTGCCAAGATACTATTCACCGAAAAGTAAATAGGTTATTGCTCTCTTATAAAGTCTTTTAACAATATGGGCGGAAAGCCCTTCTCCATTTTGTGAATGGAGGATATCATTTCGAAGTAGCTGAAAAAGAGAAGAAAAGATTCCATATAGAAAAGTATGAAGCAAAGTATTTTATAAAAGAGCATAGGAAATAATAGCTGTGATAAAATGGCATCCATACAAGGACCGCAATCACAGGCAGGAATATTCAACTTTTATGATGCAAAAGACAAAGGTCCGGACATGAACGCGAAGTTCTTTCTGGTAATAGTAGTGGTATTTGCTGTTATAGTGCTGATATTTGACCACTTCCTGTAAAGCGCCTAAAGTTTTACGCGAGCTCGAACATATCTTTCCGTTTTTCGCTTATTTCGCCGCTTTCTGACAATAAATAAAGTATGGCGCGCACTCCGTCTTCTTCTATGCCGCTTTCTCTGACTATATCCCCTATTTTTGATGCACCTCCCCGTATGGCCTTGATTATCCTGTCGCTGTTTCTGTTTACAAACGATCTCTGCGCTATGTAGAACTTTCTGTTGAATGCCCTTGTGCCTACAATTAGGCCGCTCCTTATGCTGTCCTCATACAGCAATGACAGGCTTGTAGCTTCCGCCTCTGTAGGTATTACTGCAAAACCTTTTTCTTCTAGCGATTTTGCATACTCGTTGCTGTATTCATGCGTACTGGTATCCGTCCTCTGTCCAGGTTGCTTTACAATATGTGCCTCACTCTTCTTTCTCATTAAATATCTATCATATATCGATTTGGAGATACTGTATCTCTGGACATTGTCTTTCTCATTTTTGATTAAGGATACAATCTTTCTCCTGGACAGGCTCTCGATAAGGCTCTTCTCTTTCTGCGACAGCATCTTGTTTACATTTTCGGCAGTCCTATCGTTATATCTAAGGCCGTCGATCTTTTTGAGTACGTCTATCTCATCCTGCATTAGTTCTCCTTTGTTTACTTTATTTACCATACTGGGTTGCTCATGCTCTACGCTTTGCACAGGCTTGTTGCTTCCGAGTATGAGCCTAGATGCATCAGATTTCTTCATAAACATGAAAGCGGGGTTATTCATCTTGAAGAAATCGACTTCTTCATCGCCTTTCAAACCTAGTTCTTTTATTACTTCATTTGGAAGATAAACAATGAATTTGCCATCCTTGCGGTAGACCTTTACCATTTTATCGCCTTTTAGCTAAAGTATTATGGAATGCAAAATATAAAAGAACTTCCGGGCAAAAGATATGCTGTATGGATGGACTGAGCACAACTCCCATGGGCATGGCAAAGGAAAGCTTTTCCAAGGCACTACATGCATCTATAGAAGCTAATTATCCAGACTCGAAGGTTAGCATCGAAGATGTTGAGAAGAGCATTGAAGTGCTTGGTAGCCATGCCGACATAAGCAGCTCTATCGCATTCAAGCTTTCTGGAATCTTAAAGCGCAGCCCCATGGAGATAGCTAAGATTCTGGCGTCTAATATGAAAAAACCGGATTACCTGTCAGGGACAGAAGCTTCCGGAGCCTATGTTAATGCCAGATTTGATAATGAAACATTCTCAAGGCTTGTGCTTTCCGAGATAAGCAAATTTGGCGATAAATATGGCGCAAGAGGGATAGGTGCGGGCGCAAAAGCAATAGTGGAATATCCAAGCGTAAATCCCAACAAGCCTTGGCATATAGGTCATTTAAGGAATGCTCTTCTTGGGGATTCTATATCCAGAATAATGGCATTTTGCTCATATATCGTGGAGAGGGTTGACTATATAGATGACCTGGGTCTGCAGATGGCAGAAAGTGTATGGGGATGGCAGAACTTAAGCAGCAAGCCTGACAAAAAATTCGACCAATGGTTGGGCGAAGAATACGTGAAGGTGAACAGGAAGATCGAGAATGAGGCGGTAAAGGCGGTGATAAACGATATTCTCAGTAAGATGGAAGAGGGAAACAACGAGGAGAGCAGGCTGAGCAGGGAGATTGCCGAGAAGTGCGTCTCCGCACAGTATGAAACCGCAAAGAATTATCATATATCACACGATATCATGATATGGGAGAGCGACATCGTAAAGGAGAACCTGCTGAAGAATGCACTCGAGATAGCGCTGAAAAGCGGGGTTGCAGTGAATGCAACCGAAGGCAAATACGCTGGGTGCATAATAGCGAACGTGAAATCCTTTGCAAATCTTGAAGAAGGGGCGAAAGTGCTTGTAAGAAGCAATGGAACAGCAACATACATTGCTAAGGATATAGCATTCCATATGTGGAAGCTCGGCATCATAAACAGGAAGTTCAAATTTGAAAAGTTCAACGCAGAGCAGTACGATTCAAAGCCCATATATTCATCATCCCAGAAAGGCGCAGAGGCTGATTTTGGAAATGCTGCGTATGCCATAAACATAATAGGTGCCGCACAGGAGATGCAGCAGGAGATGTTGAAAAGCATATTTGATTCAGTGCAAAAATCCGATAAGAAGATAATCCACATATCATATGGTGAAGTTGGAATAGAAGGAGGTAACCTAAGCGGAAGGAAAGGGGGGTGGTTAGGAAAAGGCTCAAATTACACTGCAGATGATCTTCTAAAGGAAACTAAAAGGAGATCTCTTGAGATAATATCGGGAGAGACTACTAATGAGATTGAGAAGGAGAAGATTGCAGACCATGTTGCAATAAGCGCAATAAAGATGGAGTTTTTGAAGTATGCGCCTGAGAAACAGATAATATTCTCATGGCAAAGGGCACTTGATATAA
>JAJYWY010000014.1 GCA_021791245.1 Microcaldota archaeon | reverse complement strand
CGTAATCCAGACATTCATTCTGTATTCTGTCAGGGTTTTGCCTGTTTCCTTATAGTATGCCTTTGACTTTTCAAGAAGCAGATTGTAGAGTTCCTTTGCTAGGAGCATCTGCCTATTAAGTGTTGCCTTCTGTTCCTTTGAAGGATATGCACGATACTTATATGCAGTTTTCATGACGGCCATATATATTATACTATTAAGAGTTATATATTTTTTTGTTTCCACATTCGCCTTCATCTCCTATCTAAAAGATAGGAATTTTCACGCTATGAATTTATAATTTGGGTGAAATGCAGGAATGCATCCTCATCGCATTGTAGAAGAATCGTAAAATCTTCTGATAGAAAGGATTATAAAAACGATTGTATATTCATAATAATCGTAAAAGACCACATTGTGATAAAATGGGAGTATTCGACAAACTTGGTAGAGCCTTCGGAGTTTCTAAAGCAATGGATATAGGGGAATACATGGAGTCCGCGGAGATGGAGGATGTAGATGTACTTCACGAGCCTGCAGATATGTATGTAATGCCTGTGACCATACAGACAGAGGGAGATGTCGCCCTGATAGAAGAGGAGCTATCAAAAGGAAACATAATACTGCTCAACGTAGACGAACTCAACAAGAGGCCTAACACAAGAAATGCAATAGTCGCAAGGCTTAAGAATCACGTAGCAAAAATAAACGGGGACATAGGACAGATAAGCGAGGCTAAGCTGCTTCTCACGCCCAAGAAGGTTAAGATAATAAAGAGGAAGAAGTCTGCAAAGTAATTGCACTCTTCCTTTTCTCTTTTTGCTTAAATTCATTTCCTTTGCGCACATATGTGCAGTTAGGGGGCACTATTCTGAATAAAAACCTTAAATGCAGCCCTGCCAAGTTTAAGATGATCTTGGATAGACGCGATATCCCAATAGCTAAAGCTGCGGATTTCAGCAACCTGGAAATCTATGGATGCGTTTGTTGAAGATGTGACAAAATGAGTGATGGTTTCCGAAAATGTTGGATGAATGGAAAGCTGGTTTTGCCAGTACATTTCCAAACAAGTATAATGAAGCAGTCACTTCAATGCGGTTATCATCGCGTTTATCTCTTCCTTAGATGGCTGGTAAGCATTGACTATCCTCTTGAACGTACTTAGGACGCCTTTCTTGTCCCTTATCGATTTTTTGTTTTTTATGCTATTCCAGAATATCCTGAAAAGCACTTTATTGTACTTCATGTTCGATGGAGTCTTTAGCGCATCTCCGTATTTCTCCTTATACATCCGCTTCGTGAATTCATACAGGAGTATGCCTGTTGCATGCGAGATGTTGAGCACAGGATAATAACTGCTTGCGCCTATGTATGCGATCATGTCGCATTTCTCGATCTCGCTGCTAAGCAGGCCTATAGTATCCCTTCCTATCACAATGCCAACCACTATGTCTTTGCCTGATTGCTTTGCAATCTTCTCGGCGACTTCCTCTGCTAGGAATACGTTCATGAATGCCGCTTTCGCCTTTCTGTACAATCCTGTGGTTCCTATTGCCATATCGCACTTGCCTATCGCAGAATCGAAATCCTTGTAAAGCACCGGCTGCTCAAGAAGCTCCTTTGCATGCTTCGAGAACATTATTGCCCTTTTTCCCAAAAGATTTACTTTCGGATTCACTATATGCAGCTTCGTTATGCCAAAATTCTTCGCAACCCTGGCTATGCTGCCTATGTTTATCTGGTATCTTGGCTCTACAAGTATCAATCTGATTTCCATAGCATCATTGCACGCATCTATATTGCCAATTATTTTGCATCTGCCATTCTGGATTGGTGGTATTTGATGACATCCTCCAACGGCTGAAAGCCGCTGGCTTCCAGTGGCGTTTTAGATTGGTCATCTTGAACCGCCACATATAGTTCCTGCTTCTTCGGCAACAGCCTCCATCATGGAAGGTCTTGCGTCGTCTCCACAGGCTTGGCTTCCCAAGCCGCATATTCATTCTGTATTCTGTGAGCGCCTTCCCTGTTTCTTTATAGTGCGGCTTTGACTTTTCAGGGGGGGTATTGCAGGGTTCCTTTGCAAGAAACATCTGGCGATTAAGTATTTCCTTCTGTTTCTTTGAAGGATACAACCTGTATTTGTATGCAGTTTTCACAATGGCCACAGTTATTATTTTGTTAATGTTTATATGTTTTGTATGTCTTATATATCTTATCCGTTCGCTTCCACCCCACGATTGAAATCCGTGGGTTTTCCCGCCGATAATTTATAAATAATGGTATATGCTTTATATTTAGATGCAGCAGGATGGCGATGCAATAGGATGGTTTTATGAAACTCGCAATAGTTGACTTTGATGATACTTTGTTCTTCACTTCGGAATCGTGCATAAGGATGGCATGCACGGAGAAGTTCGGGGCAGGCATGACTACCAAAGAGATCAGGAATCTCGGCAAAAAAGAGAAGGGGGATGTCTATAACCTTGCTTTCACCAAGTACAAAGATTACAGCATCCCTAATGAAAAGCTTATAGAAAGGCTCTCTTCTCATGATGGTGACATTATGGTGCTGACCGCAAGATTCGATATCGTATATAAAGACACCGAATATCTGCTCAAGAAGCACGGCATATCCTATGACAAGCTTATACTGAAAGACCAGAAGTCGTACGGATTAAGGGATGAAGACTGGAAGCTTGGAGTGGTGAAGAACCTGCTTAATGAATATTCAGAGATATATTTCTACGATGACAAAGAGGAGAATGTTAAGCACATCAAAAGCAACATAGATTCCGGGAAATTGAAATGCTTCCTTTCAAAGAAAGAGGAAATAATCGAGTATTAGCATTTAGCCCTTATCCTGAAGCTCCTGCTGAATATCCTTGTCCTTTATTTTCCTGAAAATGGGCTCTGGGTCTTTTTTCAGATTTATCCTTATATTCTCAAGGAGCATTCCCATATTCGGCTCCTTGTCGATCGAAAAGCTTTCAAGTATCTTCCTGCTGGCATTTGGCGAGAATGGATATATGAGTATGCCTATGTCGTAAACTATCTCCTTAAGCGTGTTCATTATCCTGGAGAAACTTTCATTGTCTGATCCTGCAAGCTCCCACGGCTTGCTTTCGCTTACGATTTGGTTGCCAAGTTCAGCAAGCCCTATAAGCGACCTCAGTGCTTCCCTTAGCTCAAGCTTCTCGAATCTGTCCTTGTACTGCTCGATTATTTCATCGATCTTGGGCCTGTATTGCTCTAGCATCATGCCTTCCGATATGGTCTCTTTGTGCATATAGCAGAGTTTGAACACTCTCTGTACAAGGTTGCCTATCTTGTCGTTCATTATGCTGTTTACTATCTCCTGCAGCATCTCGAAAGAAAAGTCCGTATCTGCAGTCTCAGGGTATAGGTACATGAGCGCGAATCTCCAGTAATCCGCATCGAGTATCCTAAGGGCATCCCTAAGGTCTATGCCAGTGCCTTTGCTCTTCGAGAACTTCATGGATTTGAATGTGAGATATTCCGAAGCTTTCAGCGTAGTCGGAAGCGCGAATCCCAGCCCGGACCCGATTAGCATTCCCGGCCACATTACGGCATGGAATTCAAGGTTGTCCTTCCCCATGAACTGTATCAGCTTGGTCTCATTGCTTATCCAGTAATCCTTCCACCTCTTTTCATCCCATTCCCTTGTGATTCCTATATACCCTATCAACGCATCGAACCATACGTAGAATACCGAGTCTTCGAAGCCTTTTTCCGGAACCTTGAATCCCCACGACATGTTCCTTGTTATATCCCTTGGCTGGAGGCCGGAGCTGATGAAGCTCAGCGATTTGTTGGTCACGGTCTTGGGCCAGTTGTTCTTCGAATTCTCCATTATAAACGATTTTATCTCTTTCTCAAGCTTGTCCAGCGCTATTGCAAGAGCCTTAACCGCAAGAAAGGATATGTCTGATCTTCCGCACATCATGCACATGGGGCTTATCAGGTCCTTTGCATCAAGGACTTTACCGCAGTTATCGCACTGGTCGCCTTTCGCGCTCTTGTACCCGCAGTATGGGCATGTGCCCTCTATAAGCCTGTCGATGAGGAATCTCTTATCGAAGTTGCAGTAAGCCTGCGTCCTCTCCACTTCCTTTATGTATCCGCCTTCTTTAAGCGCATTGAATATCTCGTATACCTCTTCCTTGTTCTTCTCGCTGTGCGTCTTGCCATAATGGGTGAAACTGCATTCGAATCCTGCAAAAAGCTCGTTTATGGTGCGATGCATTTCTTCGGAGAGTTCCTCCGGGCTCTTCTTTGCCTGTATTGCCTTGAGCTCTATTGGGGTGCCGTGCTGGTCCGATCCGCAGATAAATATCGCATCCTCTCCCTTGAGATTCAGGTACTTGAAATAAACATCGGCAGGAAGAATCGAGCCTACGAAATTTCCAAGATGTGGTATTGAATATGCGTAGGGAAGGGCTGCTGTGATTATGTGCTTTACCAAATATACCATCTATTGCGCTTTACCGGCATTAGCCATTTGAAAGATATTCTTTTTATTACTTATTGTAAGAATAGATATGCTTCTATTTCTGGTGTTTACGTGGATACTGTAGTTGCTGAAGATTACAAGAACAAATTCATAGACTTCTTCAACGAATACTACATAGACCAGATAAAGGACGTGAACATATCATATCCGAAGAGAAGAAGCATAAATGTGGATGTTGGCGATCTCCAGAAATATGACATAGCGCTTGCCTCTGAGCTTATTGCGGAGCCGGACGAGGTGCTGCCCATAGCAAACTCTGCGCTCATTTCTATGAACCCGGGCCAGATCCAGGAAAAGCCCATGTATGCAAGATTTTTCGGCATAGAAGGGGAAAACCTTCTGATCCAGGAGCTAGGCTCTGACCAGATAGGCAGGATGCTTAGCATAGATGCGCTCGTGGTAAAAAGATCAGAGATAACGCCCATGGTAAAGCTCGGAACTTTCAAATGCTCCTTCTGCGAGACTTCAATAAAGGTAAAGATAGAAAACGAGAATGTGCCGGAAGTGTGTCCGCAGTGCAGAAGGAGGTCGCTCAAGCAGATAAACGACGAATCGGCATTCATAAACCTCCAAAAGATAGCAGTGCAGGATCCGCTAGAGAAGCTCAAGGGCAACATGCCCACGTGGCAGCTCGAGGTTTGGCTTGAGGATGATATTGTAAACTCAGTATTGCCCGGAGACAGGGTGGACCTTACCGGGATTATAAGGATAAGGCCAAGGAAAACATCTAGGGGCAAGGAGGACAAATCGATCTTCACAATGCTCTTTGATGCCGTTTCTATAAAGCCAAAGCAGAAGGAATTTGCTGAGATAGACATATCGCAGGAAGATGAAAAGGTGCTTCTTGATCTATCCAAGGATCCGAATATATTCGATAAGATTGCGAAATCTATAGCCCCGCCGATCTACGGCCATGCGGAGATAAAGAAGGCTCTTGCGCTCCAGCTCTTCGGAGGCACTCCGGACAAGAAGCTTGTGGACGGAGGTGCGATAAGGAGCGACGTGCATATCCTGCTCATAGGGGATCCTGGCTCAGCGAAGACCAGGCTGCTTAAATCGGTCACAACGCTAGTGCCAAAGGGCATTTACGTCAGCGGAAAATCCACGACATCTGCAGGGCTCACGGCATCCGCGGAGAGGGATGATTTCTCAGAGGGAGGCTGGACGCTGAAGGCCGGAGCGCTCGTGCTCGGATCCGGAGGCACTGTATGCATAGACGAATTTGACAAAATAGACGACGAAGACAAGGCATCGCTGCTTGAAGCCCTAGAATCGCAGACTATAAGCGTTGCAAAAGCAGGGATAGTTGCCAGCTTCAACGCAAAGGCTTCTGTGCTGGCCGCGGCAAACCCGAAGTATGGCAGGTTCGACAAGAACATGTATCCGGCAGAGCAGTTCGATATTCCGCCAGCATTGCTTTCAAGGTTTGACCTGATATTCCCGATACAGGACATAATGGATGCGGAGCAGGACAAACTGGTTGCTTCGCACATTCTTACGCAGCACGAGGCGGCTGGGGCGCAGATCGCGGAAATTGTTGAATACCAGCAGGTCGCTCTCCCCCCAATAGACTCCGAGACTCTAAGAAAATATATAGCTTATGCAAGGAAGCACGTTAAGCCTATGCTGCAGAAAGATGCAAGCACAAAGATACTCGATTATTACGTAGAGCTTAGGAAGATAGGGATGAAGCAGGGCGCGCCGCCGATTACGCCAAGGCAGATAGAGGGATTGGTAAGGCTCTCTGAGGCAAGCGCGAAGACCAGGCTCTCCTCATTTGTAGAGGTCAGGGATGCCGAGCTTGCGATATCGCTGTTCGAGCACATGCTGAGGACTCTAGCCGTAGACAAGGGAGGCAGGATAGACATAGACACGCTCATTACGGGCATGCCCAGAGAGAAAGTGGACAAGATAAACTCTGTTGTCAGCTCCATAAAGAAGCTGGAAGAAGAGGAGGGCTTCGCCAAGATAACAAGGCTGCTTGAGGAGATGGAAAAGGCGGGAATGGACAGGGCAACCACCACAAGATATATTAACGAACTGGAGAGGAGCGGCGATATTTATAGCCCTAAGCCGGGCTTTATCAAGATAGTCAGGAAAGACGAGGAGTAGATTATTTGCAGAGATTGATAGAGAATAGGCAGCTTGCCAGCATAATAACAATGTTCCTAATAGTGCAGTTCGGCGGCCTCCTCGTCCTTTCGCTCCTTGTTTCATCTTCGCAGTTCAGCGTCATTAGCGGCAGCGCTGCCAATTCCACAATAAGCGTTGTGTGGTACTTCGCTTACATAGTAGTAGCTGCTATGCTCATACTTCTTATTACCAAGTACATACATGGAGACATACTCTTCATTATTATAGAGGCGGTTGCAATAATATCTGCTTCGTTCTTCGTGTTCCTCATAGTGCTAAGCTATTTCTTCAGCAACGTAAGCGCGACCGCGCTATATGCCGCGTCCTTAATCCTCGCGGTTCTTCTGGTCATTGCAAAGAACAGGATGCCTTACCTTAGGAACACGCTGGCAATAATAGCAAGCATAGGCATAGGGGTAATACTAGGCATAAATTTCAGCTTCCTTGCTGCGCTGTTCTTCATGGCGCTCATAGCCATATATGACTATGTTGCAGTATTCATAACGAAGCACATGATAACGCTCGCGCAGGGCATTTCCTCCCGAAACCTTGCATTCCTCATAGGCTCGAGCGATGTTGAAGCTATGCCAAAAGAAAATTTCACAAAGAATGAGCTAAGGTCGTATGACAGGAAGACAATGGATACCATAAAAAAGAATCCATACTTATCCAGGATAGTAAAGCAGGGCAAGCTTCCGGTTGTATCGCAAGTGCAGCTCGGTGCAGGGGATCTCGGAATACCCCTCATGGTGGCGGTAAGCGCATTCGCCACATTCGGCAACTACTTCACAAGCATTGTGATAGCTATAGGAGCGGGGATTGGATTGATAGCAACAATGTGGTTTCTCAGGAAGTACCAGAGGCCGCTTCCTGCAATACCCCCCCTCTTCTCTTTCATATGCTTTGCGCTTGGCGTTGAGTTCATAATTTCGCAGACGCTTTTTGCAGTATTGCTGATAGCCATAGGTGCGTTTACTATGTTCTTCGGCATAGTGTGGACGCTTAGGAAAGGCGCGAAGTGATATCTTCTCGCGACTGAAGCGGTGGGCTTCCAATTGCGGCTTTTGAATGGCCATCTTGAACCACCAAGTATATTTCCTGATTCAACATCGGTTTCTCCTGTAGCAACCAACACGATCGGCATGTTGGCCGCCTTGCCAGGAGACTGAGTAAATGGAGAAACATAAGACAAAAGATATAATAGTAGAGATTTTGGCTGCTGCGCATAGCTCACGCGTAAAACAGCATTATGCTTACTGCGAATCCTACAAGCGAGCATGCCGCGTTTGACGTATACTTGTTTCCTATGTTCTCGTTTTCATAGTATCCAAGGATTGAATCTACAATGTTGCCCAGGAATGCAGAGGCTATGATTATCATGTAATAGAATGCGGCGTTGGGAAGCTGGATAAAGAGGATTGGCATTGAAACAAGCATTGACGCTACTATGCCTGCTATGATCCCCATAATAGTAACGCCCCCTGAAACCCCCTCCTTTGTTTTCTCCATTGTCACAAGCATGGTCGGCTTTCCCCCGAAGACCCCTAGCTCGCTTGAGAACTTGTCAGCAGCTACCGCAGAGATGCTTGCAACGTAAGCCACGATTAATAGATTTTGGTACGGAAGCTGCAGTGTGGCGCTCAGATAGTACATAGCTGCTGCAAAGACCGGAACTATGCCGTTTGCGACCACGTTCTTCCAGCTTCTTCCATGTTCGTAGACACCCATCTCGCTCTTCCTTTTCTTGCCAATCCATGTCACAATAGCGGACAGAAGAAGGAACCAGACCATTATGCCAAGGAAAAAGGCATTCATTTGCCCTCCAAATACGAACAGCAATGCGCCGAAGAGCATTGCGGAGAGAATGCCAGAAGAGTCAAGAGTAAGCAGGATACCATTTTTATGCTTCAAGGCAGCACCAATTTTCCATAAATCTGAAAATTTCCACTATTTCACAACGTTTAAAAGCTTGATGTTCAATATAATTATACGGGTTCTCTACTGTAGGAAGGGTAAAACTGGTCGCCTTGCCAGCACACTTCGGTGTGCTGGCCTCTTCCTTTTTATCGCATCTTTCTTTTTGTCAAGCTTTACTTGTAGCTTTGCCAGCCGGAAAGTGCATTCCGCATGCCCATTATGGAAGGCAACGCATTTATTCCTGTAAATTATAGCTATTCCTTCTTCTGTTTTATATATTTATCTATAATAAATATATTGTCTAATTTTACGGTGGAATAATGGCCAAGGACAAAGAGAAGGAAAAGAGCATAAAGGAGCTGGAAGACCTGCCAGGAATAGGGCCTACCACTGCCGAGAAGTTAAGGTCTGCAGGCTACGATACGATAAACAAGATAGCGGCTTCTGCCGCATATGAGCTATCCGAGCTCGTGGACATAAGCGTAGACGCGGCTAAGAAGGCAATAGAGGCGGCAAAGCAGGCAACTACTATAAACTACGAGAGCGGCAGCGAGATATACGAGAAGAGGAAGGTGCTTGGCAAGATAACCACGTCGTCAAAAGGGCTGAACGAGCTGCTTGGGGGCGGAGTAGAGGTAAACTCCATAGTGGAAGCATATGGGAAGTTCGCTTCAGGGAAGACACAGCTGGGCTTCCAGCTGGCTGTAAACGTGCAGCTTCCGCATGACAAGGGCGGCCTTGAGGGGCGCGTATTGTTCATAGACACCGAAGGGACATTCAGGCCTGACAGGATAGAAAACTTGGCCACTGCTGCTGGAATGGACCCAAAATACGTGCTTGACAACATATTCGTTGTAAGGTGCAGCACCACTACAGAGCAGATACTTACCATAGAAAGGGCAAACAAGCTAATAGAGGAGAAGAACATCAAGCTTATAATAGTAGATTCGATGATGGCGCTGTTCAGGTCAGAGTTCATAGGAAGGGGAGCGCTGAACGAGAGGCAGCAGAAGCTCAATGCCCACATACACAAGCTCCAGAACCTTGCAGACCAGTACAACCTTGCGATTTATATAACAAACCAGGTTATGGACAACCCGGGAATACTCTTCGGGGACCCTACAACCCCTGTCGGCGGAAACATAATAGCGCACGCTGCAACTATGAGGATGTATATGAGAAAGAGCAAGGAGGACAAAAGGATAGTAAGGCTTGTCGACGCACCGAACCTCCCCGATGGGGAATGCGTTATAAAGATAACTGCTAACGGAATAAGGGATTAAACCATAGCTGATTGGGCATGCGGCAGGTTTCCAGAGGGCCTTATGGCAACCAGGCGAATGCAGTATTCAACAGAAAGCTCTTTAAGCAGGGATGCAATATATCATATATCCTGGATTTTAATTGCAGATGCAAAAACTGCGATTCCGTTGCCAGGCAGAGACATGCGGTTATGCTAAAGATGATTTACATGGATCAGATTAACAAAAACTATACGCAGAACGAACCTGAAAAGCAGCGAGGCTATGTTTTGGATAATGCAAGCCTTTTTGAGAAAAACGCATATAAAAAAGAAGAGGATTCTGCAGGGATACTAAGGAAACTTTTAAAATCCAGGCGCGTTGCGTCGCTCGAATTCAGCAGGATAAGCGATGATTTTACAAAGTCGGCCGAGAATCAGGGCAGCACATGCGGGGAGGCAAAGGTCTCCTTCAGGATAGTCTCAGAGTGGCTTTACAATCTTAATGAATACGTGGATTTATTGCTGGAAGGCGCAAAGTATCTCAAAATGTCTTCGCTCTTGTTCTTTGAGGGAAGCAACTCGACTTACGGATTAAGCCAGGATGATATGCAGCTTTATATGGAGCATAGCTTCAGCCTTGCGTTCTCTTCATCAATACATTATCTTGAAGCTCTATGGGGGTCTAAAGAGATGGAAAGCCTGTTCAAAGTAACTTCTGCCGGCGATATAACGTGCTGCGAAGTTGCAGGGCTTTCGGCCAGTTTCGGGAGGAAATTGTCGAACATGGAGGAATTTGCGCTGGCTGCGCTTGAAGAGGCGGATTTTGCAGAAAGGGTATTAGCCTCATGCAGATTTAACGGCGATGGAGAAAAGGAATTTTTATCAGGGCAGGTACTGCAGCTCAAGAGCCTATGCAGAAAGCAGATAAACGAGCTAAGGCACATTGGCAGGCAGACAGGATGAGCCGATGCTTTTCCTTATAGGCCTGGGCCTTGATTCAAAGGACATATCGATCCATGGCTTAGAAACGGCGAAAAGATGCGATGCGTTGTTTGTGGATTCGTATACCAATTATATAGATAACGGATATATCTCGTTTTTGGAAGGCGAGACGGGCAAAAGCATACAGAGGATAGACAGGTCTGACCTTGAAGAGAATGCGTCAATGCTCATTGGAATTGCCAAGGAAAAGGATATAGCGGTATTCGTATCCGGGGATCCGTTTCTTGCAACTACCCACCAGTCTATAATATTGGATGCCGTAAAAGCAAAGGTGAAGTACAGGGTAATACATGGGTCGTCTATAATGGGCGCTGCGGCCGGAGAAGCCGGGCTCATAGCATACAGGTTTGGGCAGACTACTACAGTGCCTTTCTGGACAGAGAAATACAAACCTACTTCATTCCTCGATGTAATAAACAGCAACCTTATCAACCTTCAGCATACACTTGTCCTCCTTGACTACAAATCTATAGAAAGAAAGAAGATGGATTTAGGTGAAGCCCTGGATATTCTAAGGGCGGCTGATAAGGAGAAAGGGTATAATATTATAAATGGATACAGGCATATTATAGTGCTAGGCGATGTCGGCAAGGATACACAGGATATAGCATACATGAAGATACAGGATATCGGGGAGAAGATTTTCAAGAGGTTTGCGAATAAGCTGACTACGATAATAATCCCTGCGAAGTTGACGGCAGCCGAGGCGGAATTTGTTTCGATGTTTGGATGATTGCATGGCAGATATAGAAGCTGTAATTAATGTAATTCCTGAAAGGCTCAAAGCGCTCGCGTTCAATGAGGCAGACGTACATATCTCGCTAGAAAACAAGGGAGAGAACATATACTGGATAGAATGCGTAGCGGAGATCCCGCATCCCATATCATTCGCCCCGGACAGGAAGCTTTATATGGCAAAAACCCTTATAGGGATACTTGAGAAGAAAGGGACCAAAGACAAGAGGATAAAGCTCTTCACTGACCATGCAGTAACGCCGGGCTCTTACAATATAAAGCTTACTTTCTATGTATATGATGGGGATGGGGCGATAGCGGACAGGATTGAGATATACAAGAATATAGAATGCGCAAGTGAGATGAATGCCAAGGTATTATAAGGTTTATGACAGCAAAGAAGCGCTTTACGTCACTGTAGACGATGGAGGCGCGGTCATAATAAAGGATGGTGCAGGAAATAAGATATTCCTGACTTCATACCAGGCAAAGTTAATGAAGTTTGGAATAGATAACTTGCTGAAGGGCCTGCTAGGGCAGGATAATGCTGACGTAAAAATCGAAGAATTAAGCAAAATTGAAGTTAATATTGATGTTTATTGAGTGATAAGATGGCAAGTCCAGATGCAAATGAGGAAGAGAAGATTATAAGGGATTACCAGAATCTCCAGAACCAGATGAGAGCTACTGCTACGCAGATAGACCAACTAAAGGTGCAGAAGAGCGAGCTTAATATGGCCATGGAAGAAGTAGAGAAGTCGTCTGGGAAGATATTTTTCACTGTGGGCGGGGTAATGGTGGAAAAAGGGAAGGACGACACGCTAAAGGAGATAGCAGAGAAGCTGGATATGATAAACATAAGGTCTAACTCGCTGAATAAGCAGATGGGCGAACTTCAAGCGAAGGAAAAGGACCTTAGGGATAGAATAACTAAAATGTCAGAAATGCACGGCCAGCAGGGGTAAGCATTTGCCACGCCTGGATCTCAAAGCCTTGTGCGAAAATATTTCAGATATGCATAGGGCGAAAAGGAAGGCATTCATAACATTCCATTCCGTAGGGGACAGGGATGCTGTAGGGGCTGCGATAGCGCTTGCGGAATACATAGGAAACGCTTCTGTTTCTACTCCGGATTTTATAACCAACAACACAATGCACCTGCTAAAGGCTCTTGGCATAAACAAAAGGATAGGAAATGCGTTTGACGGTTCTGCAGATGTTGCAATAGTGGTAGATGCCAATAATGCAGAAGTTCTAGGAGGATTCAAGGAGGACATTGAGAAGTTCCCAAGGGAAGTCATATTTATAGATCACCATTTCCTACATGAGAAGCCTAAAAAAGGCAATTATTTTGTATTCAACGACGAAAACTATAATTCGGCATCAAGCATAGTCTATGCCGCACTGAAAATGATGAATGCCGACATTGGAAGAGATTCTGCAGAGATACTTCTCAATGGCATAGTGGCAGACTCTGCAGAACTTCAGAATGCAAAACCAAATACTTTCATCCAGATAGGCGAGCTGCTCGGGTTGGCAGGAATAGATTATCAGGAAGTTATGGAATCTCTTAGGGAAAGCATATCTCCAGAGATAAGGAAGAGGGTTATAAAGGACATATGCAATGGATCCATAGAAAACGAGGGAGGCTATCTCATAATTTACGGGGCCACAGGATCCCATGCCAATATAGCTGCTGATACCGCCATAAAGATGGGAGCTGATGCCTCGGTATTCTGGACGGAAAACAATGGAGAGGTATCCATCTCCGCAAGGCTAAGGCCTCAGCTTGATAAGCAGTTATCTATACATCTTGGCAGGGTAATGGCGACAGCTGGCATGATGATAAACGGCAATGGAGGAGGACATCCATGCGCTGCAGGCGCATACGGGCCAGGAAAGAGAAAGCGCAGGGAAGCAATGGATTATATAATTTCAGAACTAAAAGGGAAAATGTCTTAAAGGACAGGGAATTCTATGAAGATAGCCATACTTTCAGACCTTCACTTGGGCTATGAGAGATTCGCAGAAGATGCATATAAACAGGCGGAGGAGGCGCTTATGTCGGCAGTGGAGCTTGCAGATGCCGTATTAATACCAGGAGACATCTTCGATACCAGGAATCCCGATGTAGAGGTGCTTTCGCAGGGATTTACCCTATTCAGAAATGCATCAAATGGGAAAAAGTGGTCTGCAAAAGTCATAGAGTATTCAGGGAGGAAGAGGATTTATACAAGCATACCTATAATTGCTATATCTGGTACGCATGAGAGAAAATCTAAAGATGCCGATAATGCGGTCGATCTGCTTGGCCTTGCTGGGCTTCTGGTTAATGCATCCGAAGCAAAAGTTACAATAGATAATGGCGGCGAAAGGGTTGTTGTTTGGGCATTTGGCGGCGTTGCAGAGGAAAAAGTGAAAGATACAATAAAAGAACTGGCGCCAAAACCAGAGCAGGGAGCTTTCAATGTTTTCATGTTCCATCAGTCTATATATGAGCTGCTTCCTTTCGATGATAGGTTCATAAGGTATGATGAGCTTCCGGATGGATTTGACCTTTATGTGAACGGGCATATACATAGCAATGTAGAGCACAAGGTGCATGGAAAGCCTTTTTTAATCCCTGGGAGCACCGTGCTAACGCAGCTTAAAGAAGGGGAGCAGGGAAGCAAAGGGTTCTACATATTCGATACTGCAGAAAATGCATACACTTTCATGGAGATAAAGTCCAGGAGATTCAAAATAATGAAGATAGATGTAGACGGGAAGGATGGAAAGGAAATACTCAGGCATGCAGAATCTGAAATAGAAAGGATGTGCGGGGAAGGCATCAGCGCACCCATAATACGTATAATGCTTATCGGAAAGAAAACGGCAGGGGCATCAAGCGGGATAAATATACAGCTTCATGAGATGGCAAGCAGATATAAGGACAGGGCGATGATAGAGATCGACAACGGCAGGCTTAATGGGGAAGAGATGAAGATGCATGCGGAAGCGCTAAGGCAGGAACTGCTTGAAAATTCCTCGGTCAAAGATCTAGGCATGGCATTATTTGTAGAGAAACTGAAGCAAAAGGGATACAGCCTGGACATAAGCCCAACAGAACTTTTCGACATGCTTTCGCATGATGGCAAAGAGAAAGCTGTGCCTAAGGTTTTTGAAGCCTTATTTGAGCAACAATAGCCCAGATGTTTCCGGCAGAGTTTTCAGGTTAATATACATTCTGGCAGGAACGCTTATATATCGGGAATCGGCAATTTTTATATGAACGCCAAACAAATTTATGAGAACACGCTGCTGCATACAGTCACGTCGAAAAGGCATAGCGAAGAATGGAAGATTGAACGCATAAGATTGCTGATAAGCCATGGCGCTGACCCGAATGCAGAAGTAGATGGCACATACCCGATAGTCAAAGCCGCATTTATGAGGGAGTATAAGATTGTAGAGCTTCTTCTGGATGAATATGGGGTTGATCTTGCAAAAGCAGATACTGAAGGCAACACTGCACTAATGTTCGCCTCCTTTGACGGGGATGCCGGAAATGCAAATGTAATAGATATGATGCTAATGAGAGGAGGCACAGATGCGATAAACTTAGAGAACAAAAACGGGGATACTGCTTTGATGATCGCTGCATACAACGGAAATTCAAAGGCAGCGCATCTCCTTGTAGGCTATGGTGCACTCGCAGGCAAGAGGAACAAAAAGGGAATAAAGGCAAGCGAATATGCTGAGAGAAACGGTTTCCATGAGCTTGCAAACTTCCTTAAGATCGAGGAAACAAGGGAGGACATGCTAAAAAAAGAGGGAAGGGTGCACATGGGAACATTCGTTGAAGCAAAGCCTAAAATTGCGCTTCGCGGGAATTAACAGCAATAATGGTGATATCCTTCCGCGAATAAATTCTGCGGGGTTCTCTTTGCACTCTGCTTCTGCCTTTGTCCGTTCCCACATGTTGCCATCGGAGCAGGTTTCGGAACCATTACTGGGTTCAAGGCCGCAGAGCATCCTTGCATTGCCTCTCTAGGGCATCAGTGCTCCCCTTGCATGCATCCATGTCTGCATGCAATACGGATATGTCGCTATACCTGCCCCTTTGGATGAAAACAGGTGCATTCCCAAATACGGATTTCGTGCAGTAGTGCATCATTTGGGCATATCTCACTTGATTCTGGATAGTACTTTTCAGGAAGTATTTCATACATTTGCGAAACAAACATCGTAATTCCACCAACAATACTTATGTGCATTCGCATTCACCTCACCTCTTTTAAAGATGAGCTTTCTGCCATGCATTCTGTAAAAAAGTAGAAAAAAAGGCACAGTTCCCAACAAATTTATGGAGATAATGTGAAACGTGCATATGATGCCATTAGTCAGGCAAAGCCAGGATGTTGTCTATTTATTGCACTACATATAAATTATAGGAAGATTTAAAGAACATACTTTTATTAGATATCATTAGTGTTAGCGTGAAAGTTCATTCAAAGAACGGAATAAAAATAATTATAGCTTCTCCTAGCGGCGCAGCCGTGCATTGCCCTAGATTACTAGTCTCTGGCAAGGCCATTAGATTTAGAGATGACTACCACGGAAGCATAAAGTCGAGTAGGAAGATCCTAAACAGGGTTCTAATTTAAAGGGAATTTTTGCCAATCACTCGAATTCTTTTACTACATCTTCTGCGAATCTTGGAAGTGTATGCTGATACTCGCCCATATGTACCTTGCTTACTTTTGGCACTATTTTGTGGTATTCCAGCTCACCATACACATGGGTGAATTTCATGTCCATGTTCCTTATGCCAAGCTTGCCCAATAGCACTTCCTCGACCAAATGATACTTTATATTTGCCCCTTCCTTAAGCATGTCCTTAGCATTTTTTATGAATTTGTCAGCTTCTTCCTGGTTCTCGAATGTAGCTATAATAAAAAGGCCTAGGGGGTTAGATATATCACACATGAAATCTATCTCATTGTGCCTGTATTCATATCTTTTGACAAGGCTAAGGTACCATTCTTTCTGGCCTTTGTAGAATTTAGTCATGTTTAACACGTCTATGTTTATCAATAAGGTCTTCTTTAGGGCGGGTTTCTCCTCATAATAGCTTATTCTGGATAATATGTCCGTATTCCTCAGCCTTTCAAAAGCATATATAAGGCCTACCCTGTTCGTGTCCGTCCCCTTCGACATATCCTCTATCCTTGCCCTGCCCTTGCCATTCAATCCAAGAAGCAGATTCTTGTAAGCCTCCGCTATCTCAAATTTTTCTATAAGCTCGTTGCGGATAGGAAAAAACCCCATTCCCTTTCTTATTCTTATTATCTGGCTTACAAATTTGTAATTCTTTAGCTCCGTCGAGAAATGAGTAACGAAATTATCTATATGGGTGAAGCTCCTTCCAACAAGGTACATCATGAAATTATGCTCGCCTTTAAGCTTTGAGGCAAACTGGAGCATGTATGAGCTCTTGGTCGCTTTCATGAACTCTTCGTTGCCTGGCACCCTGCCTATAAACTTTATCATCACTATGTATTCTTCAAAACCCATCTCATGCATCTGCTCAAGGGTTCTGTAGAACATCTCCCTCTTGGAATGAACCTTCGTGAGCTTCAGGAATTCGTAGCGCCATATGTTCTCTATATTTATCTCCGGGACAAAAACAATGCCATATTCGTTTATGGCTTCGTTCATGAGAATATATGCTGAGGGTTTTGGTATATGCAAATAGTTTGCCAGATCATTGACGCTTGCACGTGAATTTAGGCTTAGCGCTTTCAGTATTCTTAGCTTCAGTTCTTCCCTTTTCTCTTTCTCCATTTTCTTGGGCATATGTTATATTTTAGATGTTAAACTTATAAGAAGGTTTTTATATATCACGGCATCGGGAAGCTGTTGAAGATATTTGTATTTCTCTTCGAATAGACAAGATTTCTGATTTTTGAAGCAACTGGTTCGGTATTCACGTTACAGAAATAATCTTTTTTCTCACAATTTTCCATGAACGCATGAAAACGGAAATTTGCCATGCCTTCGGCTAACATTTGTATGCTAATTACTTCTGTTATCAAAGTGCATACTTGAACAGATAACCTCCCCATTTTGCATTCAAATAATCTTCGAAATAATAGGGAATGTAAGTGCTGTCTATGGCCATTAATGAGACGAATCTTCTTTTGTACACAGAAGATATTATTTCCTCCGCAACTCTTCCAATCTTTTCTTCACCAACCTCATTTCTAATCTTTGAGAAGATTGAATGGTTTGGTGTCCTCTGATATCCTAATATTTTCAGTAGACCTCTGCATTGAAGTTCATCGGGCAACTCTCTGTCGCTACATCTGAATATGGAACCTAGCGCCAATGCAACGACATGTTTTCCATACTCCCTTCCTTTCACGTACCAATGTCCAAGTTCCCTTGATACTAAGGCGGCCTGTTTTCCTACGATAGGTATAATTTTCTTTATCTTTGATAATGCTTTCATGTTTTCAACTAGGCGGGAGTGTGTCGCCCACATGAATTGGGCGGCAGCTCCGCTAGTAATATAGACGTCTACTCTACAAAACAGGCTCTTTGCGGTTGGTCTTCCGCCCGACTTTTATATGGAACGATAGAGCAAAAACCTTTCACAATAGTGGAACTGAAGGTATTATAAATTTTCAACACCCTCTTGCCTTATTTGAGAGGTATGTTTATAAACTCTTACTAAAAGATATATAGCGTAAATAATAGGTAAAACAATGGAGCAGCAAAGGCGGAAAGAAGATGAAAACCTAAAGCCTCTTGCAAATGTGCTAAGGATGCCAGAAGAAGAAGGCAATCTCAATATCACAGAATATGATAAAAATACACATGCAACAAATGAAAAAATGTTGCTTAAATTATTTGAAAAAACTCTAATAAATTTTAACTATAATGTCGATGTGCTAGGAAATTTTAACTATAAGATCGATGCCAACTTTTTCAACGCGTCAGCAATGCTTGAGGGATTAGATTATACAATAAAAGACATAGAACTCCTCGTTCCAATCATTGAACGCACTTATAAAAATGCAAATATAGTTTTTAATTATTCTATAGGTATATTCGTCTCTGCTGCGATCAACAGAATAATCAAAGAAACAGACACAATAAACCTTGATTTCACAAGTATGAAAGTAAATTATCTAGGTTTATACCTTCCTTGCGGCAATCTAATAATCCACGGCAATGTGGGTGATTATACAGGCTCGGAAATGAAAGGAGGTAATATCACAATCTGCGGAAACGCGGGCAATAATACTGGCGAACACATGCGTGGCGGCAGCATAATTGTAGATGGCAACGCTGGCGATGCGACTGGCTACTCCATGCACTCCGGCAGCATCACAATCCACGGCAACGCGGGCAATAATACTGGTAACGGTATGGAGAACGGCAGCCTCACAGTCGGCGGAAACGCGGGAGATTTTACGGGCTCTTGCATGCAAAACGGTAGCATAACGATTCAATACAATGCAGGCGATTATACTGGCATGTGCCTAATGGGCGGTAGTATCATGGTTGTAGGCAATGTGAATAATTATACCGGTGAACAGATGGATAACGGCAGCATTACAGGCGGCGGAAACGCTGGCGATTATACCGGTGGATATATGAAGAACGGCAACATAAAAGTCGGCGGAAGCGCTGGCGAAGGAACAGGTAGGCGCATGAAAAACGGAAATATAAAAGTCGACGGAAACGCGGGTCATTATACTGGTAGCCGTATGGAGAACGGCAGCCTCACAGTCGGCGGAAGCGCTGGCGATTATACCGGTGTATATATGAAGAACGGCAACATAAAAGTCGGCGGAAGCGCTGGCAAAGAAACTGGCGAAGAATCTTATGGCGGGGAGATAAATGTTGATGGAGAGATAAACGGTGTAGGCGCACACACAAGGGCAAAAATCATCTATAAGGGAAAATTATTGAACCGTTCACAGGTTCTCCTTATGGGGATACGTTCAATTTTGCATAATTGGTTTGCATGATTGAATTATTGGATAACTATTGGAATTAGCGAAAATATGGATGAAGCAGGAAGTTGACAAATGGACACAAGACGATTTGTATGCGTTGGTTACGATATCCAGCAGTGCAGTGATTTTACAATGAAAGCTGCCGTTTCCAATAATTCCTCTATTTCCTAGGGGTAGCGTTACGTTGTTAGTCATGTTTATCAATGAGAATACGTAACCTACCTTATAGGTTTTTAGGATGTGGCGAACTTAAGTTTTTGACACAAATTGCCTTGACGATATGCAGGAATCCGTGATCGAAGCAACTAGGAAAGCTATTTGTACACAGAATGATAAACATTGCCGTTGTCATCTTTTATGACTATGCACTCTCCTTCGCACTCTATCAGGCAAGCCTGGCACAGTATACATGAGGGGCCATTTATAGCTACGGATTTCTTCTTGAAGTGGTCGTGCCCGTCTGAAACCCCATTCCATTTCTGGAATGACGCTGGATCGTGCTGCCCTTTCCACTGATCAGCTTCTGGGGCAGAATCCTGGTTAACATTGCCGTTGACATCTATCATCTCGAAAACTGCTACCGGACATACATCTTTGCAGTGATCGCACCCTGTGCACTTCGGCTTTTCAACATAAACGTCCATTTATAACACATCGCTATTTAGATCTTTGAAACAAATTATGACTAAATATATAAATAATTTACCTTACGCGGAGCGAAGCCAGCATGCAGGATGCAATGCCGGCTTCCCATCTCTTGCTTGCACTAAGGCCACGTGGAGGCCAGGTATAAATTGACCATGCATTGTCCAACCAGCTGTTCAACCGAATAGACTTGCAAGTCCTCCTGCAGCTTCCTCCTCGCTCTTCTTCTCCTCTTTAGGCGCTTCTTTCTTTGCTTCTCCAGCTCCAGCATGTGCTGTCTGCTGCGGTGCTGCAGCCTGAACGTTCTGCGCGTTCTTTATGACTTCGGCTATGTCAACACCCTTGAGCGAATGCACTATGGCCTTTGCCCTTGCTTCGTCAGGCTCTTCGCCTGCAGCCTTAACAACACTCTTCAGATTTTCCTCGTTTACTTCCTTTCCTGCAGAATTGAGCAGGAGAGCCGCGTATATGTATTCCATTATTTTTCACCTTTAAGCATATCTATATTTAAGCTTTCATGTTTGCATGTCAAATGTCTCTTCTTGGCTCATAGAGGTCTTTACCGGTTATCAACTTATATGCGTCCAAATAGTTTCTATTGGCTGCAATATCCTCTGCCCTTGTATGTGTGGCTCTTTCTATGTTTTTATCCTTTGACTTTAGGTATGAAATATCCTTGTCTGCGCCATTTCTCATAAGGAGTTTTATCATTTCGCGATCGGATGTATCAGCTGCGTCCATTAAGGCGGTTTTTCCAGACCTGTCCTGGTGGTTCACGTTCACTCCGGCTTTTATGAGCTTCTCTGCGATGTCTATCATAAGATTCTTAGACGTAGAGGCGCCAACCATGCATTGGATTATGTTCATGCCGCTTGAAGAGACAGCGCGTATGTCTGCGCCTGCATCCCATAGCAGCTGCACCATCTCCTTTTCTTTGCAAAAAGCGGCATATAGAATTGGAGTGAACCCTGCTATATTCCTGGCTTCGATGTTGGCACCGCGCCTGAGCGCTTCGCGCAGGCCTTCTATGTCATGATTACATATAGCATCGAATAGCTTCTGGTCCTTGCTCTTCTGGTTGTTAAATAAATTTTTCATGTTAAAAGTCATATTATCATATTGTTGCATTTCAAGACGTTTGCTGCTTTTCACCTTCCTCTGCAGGGGCATCCTCTTTTACTGCCTCTTTTAGCGCAAGAGCCTGCAATACTGCTTCTGCAAGAAGCTTTTCTGATATTGTAGGCTCATATATCTTAGCATGCAAACCCAGCGTGAGCGCTTCAAGATAAGCCTTCTTCAGGAAGATGTCAACATTGTACTTCGTTATGTAATTGAGCTTGAGCGACAGCTCGTACGCAGCGGAGAACGCAGATGCTGCATCCTTTACCACGCTCTCCGTTGTTATGTTGAGCACATCTTCAAGGTATAGCAACCCATCCGCTAGTATCACGCTAAGGGATGTGCCGGTCTCGAAAGGCATAACATCAAGAGTCTTTAGCGCTTTGGCAACATTAAGTGAGATTTTTGACCCTTTTGGAACAAGCACTTTTGTCTTCGCTATTACTACCTTCCCTTTCTGTATCTGCACATCTATCCCTGCTGCCTTAAGTTCTGTCACAGCTTGCCCAGGAGGTATAGTGGTCTCGCCTGCGTCTATAGTTATGTCGCTTGGAGACATCTGGTTTGGCTTGGCGTACAGTTTGAGCCTGTTAGAGCTTATCTTCTTGTAAATATCCATCGGGTCGCTGTTTGACAGGATTAGGGCTGTATTGCCGCTTATGTAAGGCAGCAGCTTCTTAGCCTCGTCGTTGCTCTCAATTATCTTTGCAAGCAAAGTCTTTCTTGCTATTAAGAATTTGGCTTCCCCCTTGAGCTGGTTTCTCGCTTTCTGTACTAGCTTGTCAGGGACATTTTCGAGATGCATTATTGCCAATACCTTATACTTCTTCAGCTCCTTTTTCGCTTCGTTTACAAACTCTTTCTTCTGATCTTTAAGCATAATGTCACCTATACGAGCCTGAGCGGCTTGCTCATTGTCATCTTTACATATGCGGACCTTATTCTGTTTCCGCCTATTTTCCTTGTCAGCGCCTCCAGCACTTCTTTCGCGTTTCCAAATATTTCGCCTGGCGGCATGTCTTCGCTCCCTATCACGCAATGCACAGTAGGCAGAAACTTGCCTTTCATTTTAAGCGTTATTCTTTTGTTAGACTGCTTTGCTATTTCTGCAAAGTCTATGTTGCCTATAAGAGGTTTAGGCATGCTGTTCCTTGGTCCTAGGAACTGACCCATGCCCTTGGCTATGCTTGGCATCAGATTTGGCTGCGCAAGGAGTTCGTAATTTAGAAGGGAGTTCAGTTTTGCCTGGTCCTTAGATATCGCTTGTATATCTTCTCCTTTTATGACCTCTATATTGGCTTTGTTTGCCCGTTCTATAAGATCCTTTTCAGATGCGAAGACCATAATCTTCTTTAGCTTTCCCTTGTTAAAAGGAAGCATCACGTCAAGGTTTATCCTGTTCTCCTGCTTGCTGAAGTTTATATCCTTGAAGTTTATCGCCATCTCTATGCTCTGCTTGAACTTCCTACTGCCTTTGTTCTCCTGAATGTATTTCTCAAATTCCTCTTTTTTCTCTTCGAGCATTTCAATCCCTCCTGCACAATGCAGTTATCGCGGGAAAATAAGTGGATAACATTAAGCATATATCTATATAAAGATTTTCATGAAAAAGAGCCGTTTCATCAGTGCCGATTTTTCATCTGCATAGATACTGGATCCATCAGGCAGCACAAGTTGCATCGCTATTTGAGTTTCGAAGGATCTATCTCTATCGCCTTTGCTACCGCGGCCCTGTCATTCGCATCTATCCTTTCATTGAAGAATTCAAGATGCTTAACGTTACATTTCCTTGGCTTTGGCCTGCTAGAGCTTATAATCTCTACAAAATTACCATCGATAATCTTCGTTATAACAGCCCTGCTGCTCGCATCTCTTCCATACTTCTTCGCACAAACCCTTCCTACTTCGATTAAAGGCATAAGATTCACCCAAATATTTTCTTGTTTTTTTCAATAGAAGCGAGAGCGATGATTGCAGTTATCTCTTCCTGCGACATCCTCTCGGTGTTAATCTTAAGGTCGAATCGACCTGATTCTTCAGCTATATTTATGCCATAAACCCTTTTAACCTCTTCTATGAAGCGCAGATCCTTGTCCTTTACGTATTCCCGGGCTTCCTTTGCAGTAATCTTTCTTGCTTTTGCTACCCGGTCTGTCCTCACCTCGAAGCTAGCCTCTAGAAGGACGTTGAGGGTGGATTCCTTTATCAGCCAAGGGCCTAGCCATGATGACACTACGGAATCTGCGCTCTTCGCCTCCCTCCTTATTTCAGCGTCGAACTTCCTTACAAATTCATCAGGCACGTCCTTCAGGAATTTCATAAGCTCTTCATTGCTATTAACGAATTCCTTGTAACTACGCGAGACGTGTTGTATCCCGAGCATCTTTGCAAGCTTTTCGCCTAGTGTAGTCTTCCCCGAACCTGTCATTCCTGATATACAGATTATCATATTTTTATATTATAAGCAAAGAATTAAAGCAATATAGTGGGCGTATGAACCTCAAACGTTGTGATGCTTCCAGCTGCGTTTGCTAATTTTAGCGGGGTGTTTTTACCAATAAAGGCGTCCTAATAAGGCTTTTAACATCTGCTATATCCTTTTGTGCTCTGTCAATTAGATATTTCATATAAGAGGAATCATACATAGAGGAATCTTTTCCATAGGATTGCAGCAATTTGAGCGATTTGCCGTTGCACCGCTTTGCACTGCAGTTTCCTATTGCACCTTCCATTATTACGTCGCTTTGCACAATCATATTGATACTATACGGCACTTTGATGCTATCACTCAATAAGCTGCGGTTCAATGCCATTGCCCTTTCCTTGCTTCCTTGGGATAGAAGAGGAAGCACATTTTCTATCGAAGATGCATCTGTGACCATTTGTTTTCTGTACATTTTGGATAATGATGACAGCATGCGTGCATCCTTTTTTAATATTATGCTTGGATTGGGAGTTGCATTGCGGCTGCGATGATTGCCAGGATATTCGAGCAATTCCATATTTTTGCATGCCTTGTACAATTTTCCTGCGGCAAAGATATTGACTTCCGTCGCGTTCATGCAAGCAGATCTAACAGAATGGTTTACGCTTATCTCGTTAACCATTGTAATTATTTTGGACATTTTTATCGAAATTAAAGTAGATGCCATCAGCCAAATGGATACATCAAATACTACAATGCCATTGATCCATTTCCTGAGCTTGCCAATTTTCGATATGTTTTTTGCATTTTCATGTTCCATGGACGATCAACATGCTTGTGTATTAATGTGCTGTCATCTGGAGCACATACTGCCTCTGGAGAATGCTTATTTCATTGAGCTTCATCTCGCCATTTTCAACCCTGCTTGCCAGTTTCACCACGTTTGACGTGCAGTTTGCACATAATACCCCTCCAAATATCCTTGAATTCTTCCTTCGGGATTTGCCTCCGGATCTATTCAAAGAGATTCCGTTAAGTTCCTTCTTGCATATAGCACAGTGCGGAAATGCATTCTTCTTCCTCGCATAATGGACGACGTTTCTCTTCTTGGGAGTCACCCTTGAGAGCCTTCTCAGGCTTCTTGATCTTTGCATCGGCTTTGGCATTATTATCACTATAGTTTACACTTTATATTCTTTATCGCATTTATAGGTATCGGTTTGCGCATTTTTATGCTCTTACTTTCCATCATTGTGCTTATGTCATGCCTTCATTTTGTTTTCTTTAGCATATAGGGAACCGAATCTCAGATTAATATTGGCCTGAAAGAAATAAATTACTTTGCAAATAAGGCGGCAATGCGGATGCAAGGATGTGAAAAAGGGAATTTTGGCAATAGATCATGGACAGCTTCATCGATTACCCGTCTATCCCCGCCCTCTGCATGTCAAGCCACAAGTTGTCGCAGAATCCAAGGAACCTGTCCTCCTTTCTCTTCGGCTTGCCGACAGCGAGTATCAAGTCGTCAAATGCTATGGGTATACTGTGCGAAGGGACATTGCAGTTCCTTATTATTATGACATGGAAAGGCGCCTTCAGCAGATGCGACAGATATGCCCTATGCGTGCCGTCCCTTAGTATCTGTATGCGCTCGTTCATGGAGATAATCTTCTCTGCTTTATAGTAAAGATTTTTTACGTTTATCTCTTTCTTGCCTTGCGGCGTGTCTATCTCGAATCTGTCGTCGCCGCATTTTATTCTATTGTGGAGCATCGTTATAGGGAGGCTGAAATTTATCCTGTCAACGACTTCTATTATTGGAGGGAAGTAGAATGCTGCGAATCGCTGACCGCCACTCTCTACGAACAACATCGAGGATTCCACAGACGTTATATCCGTTATGCCGAACCTGTCGAATAATCTTTTCAGGCTTATCGCATTCTGTTGTATCTTGTCGCTCTCTACATGTATCTGCCTAGCGAATATGCTTGCCGAAGTTTTCTGTTCGAACTCTATCTCTGCGTTTGAGTACACGGCGTTGCCTCTCATGTCTATGACTCCTCTAAGTAAGCACACGAGCTCTTTTTTGTCGAACATACTAGCCGAGAGAGGCTGTGCATCCAAAGAGCCAAAAATCCTTGATACGTCAGAGAGAGATACTATAGCATCGACAGACTTGAGCGATTCTGACATGTTGGGACATCCCGAGAGATCATTGTCAGATATGAACTTTTTATGTGGTATGTACATCTTGAAATCAGGCATTCGAATCACAAAATCAGTATGGAATAATTTAAAAACAATTTTAGTGGGGGCTAAAATATAAATAATATTCTGCTATTCAGACTGCCCGCATCCTGCAAGTCAACACCTGCACTATGCTCTCGGAAGAATACTGCATGTTCATATATTCCGTTGAAAAACTGCGAATAGAAATGGAGGGAACTTCACCAGGAGAGAGACATTTCGTTTGAGTAATACTGCTACAATGACCATGCGTTATGCTGCGTCGCGGTGGGCTCGTCCTGTTAGCGCCTGGTCAGGAGATAGATATAGTTAAAAGACTTTTCGAGACAAAAAGAGATTGGCAGAAAGCACCGCTTTCTGAGGCTGCGATTTCAATGCTTCTTAATCCAATGCCGAAATACACCATGTTCGGCTTTGACTCCGATGACTATTCCAGTGCAAAAGTAGTGGTACTTCCGGTGCCATACGACCATGCAACTACTTACAAGGCGGGTTCGAGGGATGGACCGCATGCGATAATAGAGGCAAGCAGGAGCATAGAACCTTACAGTTATGAATTGGGCAGGAAGCTTGAAGATAAGAGCGTATACACCCTTGACGAGCTGCAGCCAGACCTTGATTCCCTTGAGAAGATGCAGGATAGGGTAAGCGGGGAGGTGGCAATGATAATTGACGACGGAAAGATTCCATTAATGCTTGGGGGCGACCATTCGCTCACCATAGGTGCGATAAAGGCATTCAAGAAGCGCGGCAGGGATATAAGCATAATACATCTAGACGCACATGCAGACTCATGGGAAGAGCTCTTCGGAAGCAAGTACACGCATGGCTCTGTAATCACGAGGGCAGGAGAGATGTACGAGAGCATAGTGCAGGTAGGCATAAGGTGCATAGACGAGGAGTCCGCAAAAAAGCATAGGGACAGGATACTATTTGCAGACGACTTCGGCAAGATGGGCGCGGAGAAGGCTGCTGAATGGATAATCAAAAATACCGGAAAGGACGTGTACATAACCATAGACATCGACGTGCTTGACCCAAGCGAAATGCCAAGCGTTGGAACACCCGAGCCTGCAGGTTTATTCTTCAGGGACCTTGTAAGTATCATGAAATCCCTTTCAAAAGAGAAAAACCTTGCGGGCATGGATATTATGGAACTCGCGCCAATACCTGGCATTGTCGCCCCTAATTTTCTTGCTGCAAAGCTTGCATACCTTTCACTAGGCTTTTTCCTGAAATGATCGTGTTTTTATGATAGAAGAAAAAAGATGGTCGAAGGACTTGGAGAGGCAGGTTATTGAGTCGTGGGATAAGGAAGGAATTTACAATTTCAAAAATAGTGAAGGGAAGACATACAGCATAGACACTCCCCCGCCTTATATAAATGCTCCAATACACATAGGCCATGCCACAGTTTATACATGGATGGATGCAATAGCAAGGCACAAGAGGAAGATGGGGATGAATGTGCTATTCCCTCTTGGAATGGACAGGAACGGGCTTCCGATAGAAGTGCAGGCAGAGAAGGAATTCAGGATGAGCATACTCAGCACGCCTAGGGAGAGCTATATAGAAAACTGCAAGCTCCTTCTAAAGAAATATGAGGATACGTCGCTTGAAAGCTTCAGGATGCTTGGCATAAGCTTCAATAGCTGGCAGGTAGGAAGCAGCATAGGCTCGGCATACGAGACCGACAGCGATGAATACAGGCGGATGACACAGGAAACGTTCATACTCCTTTATAAAAAGGGGCTTGTATACGAGAATTCAATGCCTTCTAATTACTGCATTGACTGCCATACCACGATCTCGGATTCTGAAGTCGAATACAGCGAAGGAGATACAGTACTTTACCATATAAGGTTCGAGACTTCAAATCACGGCCAGATAATAGTCGCAACTACGAGGCCCGAGCTGCTTCCTGCGTGCAAATTAGTGCTCGTTAATCCAGAAGATGACAAAAGGAGGGTGCTAAAGGGGGACACGGCCATAGTGCCGATCTTTGGCATAAAGGTGGATATAATAGAGCATCCTTCGGTAGATCCGTCATACGGATCCGGCATATTGATGGTGTGCAGCTATGGGGACCTTGAGGACATAAGGACGCTGCGCGAGAAGAATATACCTCCCACGTATATAATAGGCGATGACGGCAGGATCCACATCGGCGGTTCGAAATACGACGGCATGAAGATTAAGGAAGCAAGGAAAGCTATAGTGGAAGACCTGGAATCTTTGGGGTTAATGGAAAAGACGGAGAATGTGCACCACAGGTTTCCAATATGCTGGAGGACAAAGACGCCCATAGAGTTCATAGCCTCGAAGGAACTTTACCTAAAGCAGGCAGAGTTCAAGGAGCAACTCCTAAAAGCTTCACAGGACATGGCATTCTATTCAGATAAGAGCAGGCGCCTTCTAGAGAGCTGGATAAACGGCATCTCCATAGACTGGGTTTTGTCGAGAAGGAGGTATTACGGCACGGAGATACCGCTATGGTACTGCAAGACGTGCAGGGAGGTTGTGATTCCGGAGGCGGGGAAGTATTACAAGCCATGGAAGGAAAAACCGCCAGTTGATAAATGTGCAAAGTGCGGAGGCAATGAATTCGAGGGAGAGACAAGGATCTTCGACACGTGGTTCGACAGTTCGAGCAGCCAGCAGTACATAAGCGGATATCTCTGGGACAAGGATTCATTCAGCAAAAATTACCCAGTTACCCTGAGGCCGCAGGGAAAGGAGATAGTCAGGAGCTGGTTATATTTCACACTGCTAAAGTCCTATCTTTTGTTCGGGAAAGCACCATTCGAAGACGTATGGATACACATGCATGTAGTGGACGAAAAAGGGGACAAGATGAGCAAAAGCGTAGGAAATGTAATACTGCCGAAAGAAGTACTCGAGAAATTCGGCGCAGAATCGTTCAGGGCATGGGCTTTTCTGGAAGGAAACATAGCGGAGGACGACGTCAGATGCTCCATGGACAGGATAGCAGGTGCGGGAAAGTTCTTAACGAAACTGTGGAACATAGCCAGGTTTATATCATCGTTCGAGCAGGCGGAGATGCCGGCTGAGCTTTATGCAACCGACAAGTGGATGCTTTCAGTGCTATCCGGCATGCTTAAAGGCGTGATAGCTTTCAATGAGGAATACAGGTTCGACAGGACTGCGCTCATGCTCCGGGATGTGACATGGAATGTGTTCGCGGACCATTATATAGAGCTGGTTAAAGCGCGCGCTTACGGCGGAGAAAGCTTCACTAAAGAGGAGACGGACAGCGCAAGATATGTGCTCCATTTTGCACTCAAAGCCATACTGAATACCATGTCACCTATATTCCCGATAATAACAGACTACCTTTGGAGGAATATGTACTCGGATAGGAGCATACACCTTGAAAGATATCCGGAATCGATAGAGGATTATGGGCTTGGCGATTACACTGAAAAAATCGCGTCTTTCAATTCTTTTGTCTGGAACAAAAAGAAAGACGAGGGAAAAAGCTTCAAGGACGAGATAAAAATAAGCGTGCCTGATGACCTTTCAATGTTTGCAAAGGATTTCGTAGCGCTTCATCATATGGTGTAAGCATATGGGTCTTGCAAGAAAATTAGAAGGGCTTCTGAAACTGGGCAGGATAGAGCATAGTATAATGCTTGACATTGCAGTGCTAGCGGCAATTCTTATATCAGACAGGGGAGCCCTTCCAGGCAATGCATTTACCCTTCTAATGGGATTCGTATCCCCATTCTTCATCTCTTATTCCGCATTCGCCATAAACGATTACTTCGACATAAAAGTGGACAAGATAAACAAGAAAAGCGACAGGCCACTTGTCAACGGGACGCTTAGGCCTGCAACTGCGCTATATGCAACTGCTTTGGGATTTGCAATAGGAATAATTTCAAGCTACTTCATAAACCCATATTGCTTTGCCATAGCTGCCGTTTTCGCAGCCCTGGCATTCATTTACAGCTATAGACTGAAAGAAATTTTCCTATTAGGCAACATATACATAGCGCTGACTATGGTCATACCATTCGTCTTCGGCGGCTATATAGTGGATTATTATCTGCCTGAAAGCATATTGCTTGTCTCAATAATGATATTCTTCAGCGGGCTTGCAAGGGAGATACACGGAACAATCAGGGATATGTATGGCGACATGAAAGCAAGGAAGGCTGCAACTTTGCCCACGAAAATAGGATGGAAAAACGCATCGCTGGTGGCATTGCTGATGTACATGATATCGATACTTGCAAGCGCGTATCTTTTCCTATATGTCGCGCCGTTCAGGGGGAACCCGGCTTATGCTTTTCCCATATTTATCTCTGACATAATTTTCTTGTATGTAAGCGCAGGGTATCTTGGCAAATCGGCAAAATTCTACGGTCTTGCGAGGAACCTGTCCCTAATGGCAATGCTCATAGCTATAGTTGGGATACTCATTGCCCCCCTTTATAGCGGAATTCTTTTCTGAGGCTCCCGATAATCCTGCTATATTCGGTTTTCTCTAGAAGCCTCCTCGCTGCTGGCCCTTTTGCGACTTCGCTGTAAAGCTTGTCGTTGTCGACTTGGAACTTATCGTTCTTGTGCCTTGGTATGAAGTGCATGTGTATATGCGGCACAGACATTCCGGAATACTTGCCTACTTGGATTATCAGATCATACGAGTCTTCAGCGTTGAAGAAAGGTATAAGTTTAACCCTTAGGAGTTTCACCAGGCCCAGCATTTCCAGCATCTCTTCTTCTGTAAGCAGGGCCGCGTCAGTGACGTGCCTCTTTGGTATCAGCAGGGAATGCCCAGGAGTCACAGGCGCTATGTCATACACTACTCTTATATTCCTGGTATCAAAATATGTCTGCCTTTCTATTGCTTCTGTGCAAAATACATCGGTATCCAATCCAACCACTCTGCTATTTCCTTATTCTCCTCTTTGCATGCACATCTCCGGCAGGAGGCATTCCTGGTCCAAGCTTTAACATTATATACAGCAGTATTATTAGGATAACGAAAAGCATTACGGAGATTATTATCAACGAGGAATATATGCTTGTAACCTGCGAGTTCAGGTTGCTTGCATCTGCCGTAAGATTGCCCAATTGCGCCTGTATATTGTTAAGCTGCGCCGAGGATATCGCACCGGGCTGCATGGCAACAAGGGAACTTGACACCAGCTTGTTAGCATACGATAGCCCTGACGCAAGAAGCGATGTGGTGTATGCGGTATATAGCATGCTCATTGACTGATTACTGTTCTGCGGCAGGTCTGCTTCATTTACGAAGAACTTTGCGCTTGCGGAGAATTCTGCAGGCCATATTCCAAATGTTCCGTTTGCAATGTTCGCATCCACTTCGGATTTTACCTTTGTCGCATTTCCCGATATTAGGGGATTGTCAAATGCTTTGCTATATTCTAGATTATACATCGCAGCCGCATACATGCTTGAATTTATCTCTTGCATTGCCGCACTTGTATAAAGGCTGCCGCCGACTTTTGATATCTGCTGTTTGACGAGCCTTTTTACGTTTGAGTTGAATATTGGCGTAGTTGTCATTGGAGTTCCATTAATTGATGACGCTATGCTGTACATCTCCTGCGAAGCAAGGCACCACCCATATGCGCTCCCTGCGGCATAGACGCTGCTGAGCATGCCATCGCTGGTCAGGTTTGAGGAATTGAGGGATTGCATCGCATTGTCAAGCGTTACGTTTGCCCAATCGTGCCTTATCCTGCCGCCAAGCACATATTCGTAATTATTCTGGTTCATCTGCGGCATTTGGAATGACGAGCAGAATGAAGATACGTTCAATAGCACATGCAGTGCGTCTTCTTCCGTCACCGCACCAGAATTTGAGAGCAGAAATGCCTTAAGGTACGTGAGAAACCCGAAATCTGCACCGGTGTATGCATATCCCTTGCTTGAAATCTCTTCTGCCTGTGCAAGGGATCTTCCGAGATTGGCTTTTGCATCTGGATAGTTTACGCCCAAGCCATCTATTTTTGCGTTCGTGAAGTTGAATGTGAAGTTTACAATATTAGCGAAGCTTGATAGATTGCATGAGCTGCAGCTTACATTTGAAGAAGTAAGATTGTCAAGATAGTAGTTGGTGTACTGGTTGAACACGAACTTATTCGGTGCCTTATTTCCAAATGCATATTGTATGGCGTCGCTCACGTTATTGGCAAATACAATGGGCATATTGGACTTGGACTGTATTATATAATATAGGTAATACTCGAAGGACTGATTGCTAGCATACGGAACAATGAAAAACCCCATATGATACTGCGACGCCACCATCGCCTTGTCGTATACTCCACCCACTTCGCCTACATCACCATTTGGCGATATCGTGCCTGTAACAGTGAAATTATCTAAAAGGGGCTTTCCCTGAAGCGCAGATATTGCAAGAAGCGTAAATGCCAATCCGCCGCTTGGCCCTGATACGTTCGCCCTAGAATCGTTTATGTGGTATGTAAAATTATACTTGCTATGGTTGAGCGAGAGGTATGACGAGGCGTATGAAGCCGCTATTTCAGCAGATGTAAGCGTTGAGATACCGACTCCTTGGGGGCCCGTTATGCTTACCGTGCCATTCCCTCTCGTAACATTTAAGGATATAAGGGTTAGCACGCCTTTGTTCAGGTTAGAGAGCACTGCGGGGGCGTATATAGAAGAGCTGCCGACCAGAGCGGAGGCGTAAGGCATGCCTGAAAGCAGGAATACAAATACCAAGGAATAAATAACAGATCTTGCATTTTTGAAAAGCATATAATCCCTATTAGTTCAACACTAAAAATATTTATAGTTATATTGTAATGTTTAGCCGCAAGGGCCCGTAGCTCAGCTTGGATAGAGCGGTACCGTCCTAAGGTGAGGGTCGCGGGTTCAAAATAATTTCTTGAGAAGAAGTTTGATTGAGAAGGATGAAAATCCCGCCGGGCCCGCGTTATGATGATACCATGGAAAAGAGAAACAAAAAAGACGTGCAGCTTGTTATGAAGCCGATAGGCGCATTAGGCGGGCTTGATACAATACACGTTGCGCTCATCCTGCTTGCAGCGATATTAATACTGTTGCTTTTAATGGTAGCATACCAGAAATCCGTCTTATTAAACGGCAATATTACTTCTAGTGCTGCGACCACTGCTACTATTAGAGGATATGCCCCAATGCACAATGAATCACAAGTTATAAAGCAAGCAGGTAGGATACTTGCCAGCTATAATTATGCGAACGGCTATCTATCCCTGCTCCCGTATTTTTCTAGTGTCAACAATATCTCAGCTTATTATATACCGGCATCGCGGGAGTGGTATGTAAAGATTCCGGAAAGCATAGGCAATGCAACCGGATACTATTCGTTCGTGCTCTATGATTCCAACCTTTCGCTGGACATTGCATATTCACAGCTGCCGAAGATATCAAAAGTTCTAGGCAATTATGTAGCTGCAAAAGGAACAATAAAGCTTAATGGGAAATTCGCATGTGGAAGCAACAGTTCTGCCAGCATATACTGGTTCATGGACCCTTATTCGCCTGGCGCTATAGAGAGCCTGGTAAACCTTACTGCCTTGGAAGACAAGTATGGCATGTCGCTGAATGCCAGCCTGAAGATGCTTTCGCAGGGTCCTACTTACAATATTTCAGAGAGATACGGGCTCGGCAATGCGCAGATGCTTGAACGATACCTTCTTTGCGCATCAGCACAGAAGAACGCGAGCGCATTCTATTCGAACCTGCTTTCTGCTTATTCCGGATATATGTCTCCAACGCTGCTCAGCCTGCTCGCAAACAGCTCCAAGCTTGACAGAACATCGCTTGATTCGTGCCTGGCAAACTCTACTGTAGAACTTAACAGGCAGGCGCTGCTTGCACAATACTACAACATAACAACTACGCCCATAGCCGTAGTTGACTGCGCATATCTTGCGCTGCCGCAGACTGCAAATGAGGCATTGTGCTACGGATCTCCAGGATTATGCGGAAAATAGACATTAGACGAATTGCAGAATAAGCAATAAATATGCATAGTCCCATATGCAATAGATTAGTGTTCATATGGATATGCATTCCATAGATGTTCTTGGGAGGATCAAGAAGGCCGTTGCCTCGCTCATGCTTCCTATGTTCATATTATCAATGCCTATTGTTAGTATTAGGGACAGCACTTATGCTGACGAAAATGCAACTGCCATTGGATTATCATACGGGCGTCCGGATTCGCATGGAGGCAACATGCCTTATTTTGAGACTTTGCGCACAGACCGCGTAGCTGGATTCGCCAAGTTTCTCAGATTTGATCCTGGGGCTAGCTTTAAATTTGCGGGAGGAAAAAGGGAGGATTTCCTATATGGCAAGGCTTCTGTCCAGCTTAATTTCTTCCTTAACGTTTATAATAAATCGTATGGCGACAAAGATGCCAAACACGCGGACATGGCCAGGGAAACGGCATACTGGCTACAGGATGTAATAGCCTTCCAGAAAATAGGGAATATGAAATATGAAAAGCCAGGCTACTCATTGGAAGTAATAAATGATAATCAAAAGAAACCCTATATAAAAGGCGCAGGGACATGGATAAAATTCGACAACAACTATTACTATATAGATAACGGGGCATCACGCACAGGGCATCTGCATAACAGGGGTTCTTATATAGCTGGCGCGTCAGAAAAAGTAATAAATGGAAAGGGGGTAGAGGTCTTGTTTGAGATATTTGCGATACATGGCAAAAATATCTCCAGGTGGAAGCGCACTTTGTTCATACACGACAAGAATATAAAGAGCGCGTCTTTTGAAGCGAATCCTGCAGCTTATGAAGATTTTGAGTTCGTACTAGGCGGCCTTTATGACGGAAGAGATGTTTCTTTCAAATCCCTTTACGGATATATTGGCATGTTTTACGATAAGAATGGCAGGATGACGGAATTTCCAAAGTATGCATCAAAAGGATATTCTACAGGCGAATCAACTGACAATGTCAATGTTGGAATGTTCAATAGCGTAGGAGTTTTGAGCAGGGGCAAAATAGGCTCGTATTATATTGGCCGCACAGAGCCCCTAACAATGGGAGAAGTTCTTAAGAGGGAACTTGGAAGGAAGGAAAGCATTAATGTAAAGAGAGAGACTGGCTTTTAGATTGCGTTGGATAATCGCCGCGGTATTTGCGCAGCAGATGCTGCGACATGTCGCGCCACACAACTTATGCAAAATGATTATTAGACGAACCCCAGGTTAAACACATAAATGGAGAAACGCACAAATGCTTCAATCAAGTATCATAATTGGTAGAATACTATGCAGAAAACAAGGCATATATGCTTAAAGGATGACTTGGATGAAAGTAAAACAGCAGAACATCGCATATGTTCATCCCCTTTCCAAGGACTTCTTAGGAAGGCAAAACAGGCTACTGCAGCCATATTGTGCGGAAGCATTATCTTTTTACAAGCAGGATGCAATACGCAGAAAATGCACACAGATGCAAACGTTCATGAGATAATCCATTCGGATAAAAATATATACAAGATAGGCAAAATGCCCATGGGGCTTAGCTATATTAGCAGGAAGGGATACCGTACATGTGAAGTGGTTGGGGCAGCAATGATACGCAGTATGGATACGAATCTATTTTCGACTTTGCAGTTAAATGTTTATCTTCATTTGCATGAAAAAAATGGGAAATTGACAAGTTACTGGACACAGAATATAGTAAACCTTGATGAGATCGGCGAGGATTATTATGAATATAGTTTGTATGCTAAAAAGAACGATAATGTAGAAGGCAATGGAACATGGTCTAAAGGTCTGCTTACCAGATACGACCCTGATAATTATTATGCATACAATGGAAACCTAAACGATTATTACCACAAAGATAAATTTTATGTTATTGAGACACGCATACGAGCAATCAGGGGTAGAGGAGTAAAAATAGATTTTTCCGGGTATGATATAATGAATCCTGATAGGATATGCGTCTCTTTTGGACATGACGATTCCAAGACTCGCTTTATCCATAGCTGGAATAATATAGTATTCATTAAGGACAAAAATTTAGAGAATGCATATCTGGTGAGCAATACAAAACAGTATGCGGATAATGTAGACTTGTCGGGGATTAGATATCAGATACCTTACCCAAAGGAGGATATAGAGTTTGTAATAGCAGGAGATGGGGACGGCAGCAACGTAATTTTCAAAAAGCTTGATGCGGATTTCGCGCTGTTCGGAAAGCATAATGGCAAACTTACAACTTTCCCTACCTATTACCCATATGGCAGGGATACGGGAGAGAAGGCAAACAACGTAGAGGTTCGCTTCGAAACTGGTTCCTCATCTGCGCATCTTACAGCTAGCAAAGGGGGAGATGAGGGAGAGGACGGATATGTGGAAAGGACTACATTTGACAGCTTCATGAAAGGCGAAATGAAAAAGCTATTTTATTCACGGAAGCAAAAAAAGGATAGATGAACGCTTATCCGGTTATTGCAGTGAACAGTCCGCCTATAACTGTTGACACAATAAAGAATATTATGAGGCTGATAACTATGAACAATGGCGCATACTTGAGCCCCCTGACTATAGTTCCAGAGGAGATGGCAGACAGTATGAATGAGCAGAATCCGCTTATAATTATTATGGACGCTATCGCAAAGTACTGGTATTCGCCTACGGTTATCTGAGGGGGATTCGGCTTGAGGAAAGACGTTCCCTGCGAAGGAAGAGCCAAGCCCCCATTCGATGTCTGTATGTTAGCCCAGACTGTCGTTGTTATCTTTATCATCTGCGATGTGAGCCCATATAGGGCAGGCGCGGCTATCACTGCCGCAAAGACTATGAAGATTGTATACATAAACAGTTGGCTCGATATCTCTTTTTGTATTAACTGCTGTGCCCTAAGGTCCTTTCCTATCTGGTTAAGCAAGTCGCTGATTCCTCCTCCATAATGCACGGACTCTATTATTAGCCTCATCGAATGCTTGAGCTGCGGGCTCCTGTACCTTTCTGCAAGGTTCATTAGGGCGTTATCTATCGTTTCTCCGGAATACAGCTGCTCGGCAACCCTCTTTACGTCGTCGCTGAAGAACTTGAATTCTGGCCTTGCTGCCATTACTATTGCCCTGTCAAGAGGAATCCCGCTTCTCACGTGGGCTGCTGTAAGCTGCAGGTAATCAGGTATTATCGTCTCTACGAAAGTCTTCCTCTTGTCCACAAGGAACTCTATAACAGTGTATATTGCAACATCGTACAATGCAGCTAAAGCAAGACCCACCACCATGCCTATGGCCGCAGGCTCTTTTAATATTATGACAGTGAAGTATGAAGTGAATATCAGGATTATGAAGAAGCCTATTATGGCAAAGGAAAGGAGCCTGTTTACGTTGATCTTTAGCCCTGCAAGGTCGAGCTCGCTCGAAAGAGCCCTTACTATGTTCCTTGAAACCAAGGTCTCGAATGATATCATAATGTCACGTCATAAATACTGGCCTCGTGGAGTTTATCATGGTCAGGAATATTATCTGGAGCCCGAATATTCCAACTGCGCCGAATGCCAGTACGGTTGGCGTCACAGTAAATATGCTTATGAATGTCGTAAGTATGGTTATGACCGCTATGCCTATGCTTGGAAGTATTATGCCGAAAAGCATGTAGAACATTGCAACTGCATTTAGCCTCTGCCCATACCTCCTAAGCTCTATCACCCTTTCCTGAGTAACCTCCTCTACAGTAGACTGAAGGGAAGTTACTATATCTGCGCCTGCCCTTATGCTCACGTATGCCTGGAGCATTATCTTCTTGAACGTTGACGAGAGGCTCTTTGCGCTGACTTCGTCTATTGCAGCTTCTATCGAAGAGCCTAGCTGTATCCTAGACACCACCTTCCCGAACTCCCTGCTTGCTGCCCCGTATCCTGTGCTAACTGCCACCATTGCATTGTACAGGGGCATTCCTGAGCGCATGCTCACTACAAGGTCCCTTGCAGCGAAAAGTATGTCTTTTTCTATTTCCTTCCCTGCATTTCTCGTCTTGTCTATAGGATAGCGCATGAATCTCTGGAACAAGACCTGAAATACCCCTATCCCTATCAGCACTGCAAATATTACGTCGGTATAATAGCCGTATGTTATTAACACGAGGCTTACAAGCAGCACTGTCACTATCGTAATTACCGCTGCGAAGAAGAACATCCTGCGCACGAATTGGTATATATCCTCTTTCATCCCCAGTTCCCGCATCGCGGTCTCGAGCCCCATCTTCTTTACTGCTATATTCTCTATGTACTTCTCGAAACCTCCCTGCGGCTTCCTTGATGCTTGTTGGGGCTGCATTCCAGAAGGCTGGCTTTGCGGAGGATCCGGAAGATTGCTGCCAGTAATTCCGGAATTCGAGAATATAGGTTTTGGCTTCGGCTTGAAGAATAGAAACTTTTTGGGCTTGGTGAACCCTACAAACGCCTTGCCCTCCTCTTGTTTTTTCTTGAATATATTCATCAGATCATTTCAGCATATTCAATATATCTCCAAGTTCTTTATCCCTAAGCTCCATTATCTGGCTCTTCCCTGAAGCGCCTTGCCTCCTGTCTTTTTTTATCTTCTTTTGAAGCTCCCTTATCTCATCCCTTATTATCCTCTTCTCGTTTTCATCGGCCTCGTTGGCAGCCAGCAATTTCATTATCTTCTCCATCTCTATTACCTGGTCCTGCACCGAAAGCCCAGGAAGCACATATTTTCCCTTCTTAGGTATAGATAAATGTATAATCCCTTCAACGCCCTTCCCGGTCTTGCCTGCCGCTTCCCTAAGCTCTATGACTGCAGTCTCGATCTCCTTTGCGAGGTTAGCATGCGCCTTGAGCTTCGACACGTAGTCTGGTTTCCGCTCTGCTGGCGGAGGCGCAACCTGCACCTGCTGCCTCTTCTGCTGCTTCATCTCCTCTTCTATCCTTGCAACTCTCTTTGATTCTGCATCATATTCCAGGCGCGAAATCCCTATTCTATTGCCCAGCATCTCGTTTACATTTATCTCTATCTCCTTTTGCTGCTGCTGTTGCCCTGCCTTCTCGGCCTCTGCTATCGCCACAAGGGCTTCCTCATAGTTCAGTCTCATCACCAACTTTCTGAGCTGCAGTCTCAGGCTTTACGAACATTTCAGGAGAATATGGCGTATTGCTGTTGACTAGGGAAACGACCTTTTCCTTGTCCAGATAATAGTTTGCAATAATCGTGCCTACATTATCTACATCGAAGATCTTATTTGCCGTTATCCAGTCCAGTATCCTGCTCTTTTCGTTTATGTCATCGAGAATCTCCTGCCTCGTGTATCCTCCGAACGTTGAGATCGTATCGAACAGCCTTATTGATTCGCTTATCTTGTTCATCGTGTCGTTTCTTATGTTCCATCTGTACATTATGTTTACGTCTCCTGTTCCTAGCACTTCTCCGGACTCGAATACTCTCCTTATCCCAAGGCGCCTGTGCTTTATCAGCGTGACTATGCTTCCTATGGAATTAAGCATTATCTTTGGTATTGCAATCGGGGGGTTTGTCATTCTTATTATAGTGTCCTGAGCGTCATCAGCGTGCACGGTTCCGTATACTGCATGCCCTGTATGTATTGCCTCGAAGAGCGTTTCGGCATCCTCCTCAGTCCTTATCTCCCCAACGAGCATTACGTCCGGCCTCTGCCTGAGTGCATTCACCATCAGGTTGTGTAGCGTTATCTCACCCTTGCCTTCCGGATTCGGCTGGCGCGTTAGCATTGGTATCCACTGGAGGAAAGCTGGAAGCGTAAGCTCCCTTGTCTCTTCCACAGATATGACTCTCCTGTTGGAAGGTATGAATAGGCTTATCGCGTTTAGGAAGCTTGTCTTTCCGCTTGCCGTTCCCCCTGATATTAGAATGCTTATCTCATTCTGCATGCTGAGCCATATGAGCGCTGCGAGCTGGCTGGAGATGGTCTTGTTGGCTATCAGAGATGATATCGTCCATGGGTTTTTCCTGAACTTCCTTATAGTCAGCGTGTTTCCGCTCTGCGATATTGGGAAAAGAGTGGCATTGACCCTTGACCCGTCAGGCAGCTCAGCATCCATGAGCGGCGACAGGGATGATATCTGCCTGCCTACCCTCCTTCCTATCTGCTCGGCATTGTTGTATATTTTCCTGTTGCTCTCCATGACTATTGTAGTCTTGCACCATCCAAAAGTCTCATGGAATACCCATACGCCGCGGTTTGGGCCATTGACTGCAACTTCCTCCAGATGCTCATCCGCCAGAGGAGCCTCGATCTCGCCTAGCCCAAGCATCTCGTTTATTATGTATGCGGTAAGTATATTCTTCGTATCTGCACTTGTGCCCGGAAGGTACTTTTCTATAAGAAGCACGGATGCACTCTTGTACTTTTCCTCCATTTCCGCCACATACTTTATGTCCTCAATCCTGTTGAGGTCTACAGGCACAAGGTTTATCAGCTCCGGCCTCATCGACAGAAGCAGAAGCTTTGTCGCTTCCCCTATGCCAGGCACAGTAACCTCGTATATAGGCGCAAACTCGTTAGTCTTGGTTATTGTTATGTTGACGCGCAGACCATGAGCATCAAGCTGGTATGACGCAAGCTTCTCTATTTTTATAGCACTTTCCTCCATTCAATTGCCTCATTTACCAAGCCCATTGGTCTTTTCCCTGGTACCATTAACATCGTCTGCAAGCTTATTTATCTTCTTTGTTATCTTATCCGCAGCTTCTATTGTTTCATTTATCTTCCTAGCGTTCTCGCTTGCATTATCAGTAGACATGGATTTTATGGCATGCAGCTTCGCAGTGAGCACGGACAGTTCCTTGTCAAGATCCTCCTTCTCCTTCTTTTCCTTCTCCAATGCGTCTGATATGTCCCTGAGCTTCTTGTCAAGGTCTCCCAGACCTCCATACCTTGCCTTGAAACCATCTACAAGCGCTTCCATCGACTTCATGCTCTTGTCTGCGGCATTGTACAGTTGTGCTATGTTCTGCGAAGCCTTCATGGTATCGCTTGCAAGCGCATTCGATTTTTTCTCCATCTCTTTCCTTATCCTGTCCATGTTCCTCTTGTATGACGACCTTTGCCTTGAATTCTCATTCAGCAGCCTGTCCTCCTTCGACAACATTGCCTCTATATCCCCTATCTCCGCAGCAGTGCTGCCCAGTATTATGTCTATGTCTTTCTTCTGCCTGTTGATTTCGTCGTTGAAACTTTTTCTCAATTCGGATATTCCGCTTTTTGCCAGGGCAACCTTGTCCTTTACATCTTTCAGCTTCTTCCTGGCTTCCTCCGCATTCACGTCTACTGAAGGTACTGCACCTATCTTATTCATCAGCGAATCTAAGGTCTTGTTCACTGCCTCTGAAGACTTCGTGACATAGTCCATGTACCCTTTTACCTTGTCATAATCAGCCTTCGCCTTCCTGTAGAGCGCATCAAGGTCGTCAAACACCCTTTTTATCTCCGGCGATTTCTCTTTGTATATCTTCTGTGCGTCGGATACCAGCTTGCTCAGCGAAGTTATATTTTGCTCAAGCTGCGACAGCACTACTTCACGCGTCCTTAGATCAGATTCTAGGGTAGATGCCTTAACTTCTACGAAGCTCTTGAACGTCTTTACCTCTTCCTTAGGTATTTCCATAGGGCCGGCATATACTGTGCCCATCTTGTTCGTCAGCTTAGCTATATTCGCGCTTTCCAGTATCGAACACCAGTGCTCGATAACCTTCGTGTCCACCCTGAACACCGAAGCAAGCTTCGTTATCTCAGTCTCCCCGTGTTCCCTAAGGTACTGGGCCAGCTGGTCTATACTAGTCGTCGCAACATTTTCAGCAGTTGCATCTGCCATCTAAATCTATGATAACAGGCATTTAAAGTATTAAAAGGCTTGTGGAATTTTTTATTTTATTTGAGTTTCTTCAGATGTTTCTAAAAGATTATGCAAACAAAACGAATCTATAGAATACCGGAAAAATACCAATACATTATACTTTTTATAATTTCGCTGATTTATTACATGGAATGTATGAGATTATATCTAGCATTACTGATCAGCATAGTAATTATATCAACAAATGTAACATTCGCCCTTCAAGCATGCACTAACAACTGGGCAGGAGGAGCTTGCCAAGGGAACATAGTGTATACATCTGCGACCACTCTTAACAACAACGTGAATACTAGCGGCAGCTTAACCTCGCCACTTTGAGTAGCGAGGTTAAGTCAGAAAAGCTCTGCTCAGACAGGGAAGAAGGATCAGCAGGTACAATATGGCCATAGAAAAATACTCAAGATTGCAGCATGACACAAAGCCTGAGAACATCAAGAGCTCATATTTGAAGTATGCAAATAGCCCCAACCAGATTCGAACTGGTGTCAGCGGGTTCAGAGCCCGCCGTCCTTGACCACTAGACTATGGGGC
>JAJYWY010000006.1 GCA_021791245.1 Microcaldota archaeon | reverse complement strand
GGAACTATCATATTTATATATCTTAATGTAATAACATTAAACTATATGAAAAAGAAGGTAAATGCAATAAATAGGAAATACACCACAATAACCATACCTACTGCGTTGTTTGGCAAGATAAAAGAGCAGATAAGCAATACTGGGTTTTCTTCAGTATCTGATTATGCAACATATGTACTTAGGGAAATAACCGCAGATGCTGCAAACAAAAAGTCTGGAAAGAAAAGAAATACAAGCGAAGTAATAGAGAAGTTATCCTCACTTGGATATATATGATATATAGGTGAAATGATGGCAAAAATTACAAATTATAATTTTAAAGATATTGTAGAAATACTCAATAAAAATCCTTCAAAAGAGAATTGGGATATGTTTGCATCCGCACTTAAGAAAACAAAAATAAAATATTACAAAATAATATGGGCAAATGGCGGAAAACTGAACAGGATGCAGGATATTACAAGGTCTGTGGCAAAATTATATGATTCAAAATACAGAGTAAAAGCAAATGTTCCTATATTTCTAAAAATGGGAAAGAAGGTCCGAGGAGCTACAAAGTACCTTATTGGACTGCAGATTCTTAACGAGGTGGAACAATGATAAAGCAAGATTTAATGATTCTTGAGGAGAAGAGCATATTCATACTAAGGGAAGCAAAGGCGAAGTTTGAAAATATTGCAGCCCTTTGGAGTATGGGAAAAGATTCAACAACAATGTTGGCTCTCGCAAGAAAAGCATTTCTTGGAAAAGTACCATTCCCAGTAATACACATAGACAACAGTATAGACTTTCCAGAGACATACAAATTCAGGCAGGATATTGCCAAAAAGTGGAAACTGGATCTGATAGTTGCGGATAGTGAGATAAAGCCGGATCTTGTAGGTGCTGCATGCTGCGGCAAAAACAAGCCTGAAACGTTGAAAAAAGTTATGGACCAGTACGGATTCGATGCCCTCATTGTATCTATAAGAAGGGACGAGCATGGTGTGAGGGCAAAAGAAAGGTATTTTTCGCCAAGGGATAGGAATTTCAAATGGGACTACAAAGATCAGCCTGCTGAGTTATGGGGTGAATATTCCTCTAAGATGGATACAAAAGGGCATTTAAGGGTGCATCCACTCCTTGATTGGAACGAAGTAGATATCTGGAATTACATAAAGAAAGAGAAAGTTCCTGTAAACCCGCTTTACTTCTCAAATAATGGGTATAGATACAGGAGCCTTGGGTGTACTCATTGCACAATTCCGCTGAAGTCAAGCGCAAAAACCGTTGATGATATAATAAAGGAACTAGAGGAAACTAAAGAAGAGGAGAGATCTGGCAGAAGCATGGACAAAGAACGTGAATATGTTATGCAGAAACTTAGGTCACTAGGATATATGTAGGGTTTCAATGGAAGTCAAGAAGATTTCATTGCTTGGGCACAAGGATCATGGGAAATCAACCTTAATAGGAAGCATGCTTATGCAGACTGGCGCTGCAACCAAAGTAAGGATAGAGGAAGCAAAGAGATACAGCAAGAAGAAAGGTAAGGATTTTGAACCAGCGTTCATTTTGGACAGTCTTGTGGAAGAGAGGGAGCAGGAAATGACATACGACACTACAAGGGCACAAATGAAGTACAAGAACCATGCATTCGAATTCATAGACGTTCCTGGGCACGAAGAACTGATAAAAAACATGATAAGCGGTGCATCCTATGGCGATGTGGCACTTCTTATGGTGTCAGCTCTTCCAGACGAGGGAATAAAGGATCAGACAAAGAGACACGTGTTTCTTGCAAAGATGCTAGGCATAGAGAACCTGATAGTTGCAGTAAACAAGATGGATATGGTAGGATATGATAAGAAAAGATTTACAATGATAAAAGAGAATCTTTCAGAGTTTCTGAAAAGAATCAATTTCAATCTAGACAAAGTGGAATTCATCCCAATATCGGCATATAAAGGCGAGAATCTTACAAAAAAATCAAATAAGATTAAATGGTATGCTGGAAAATGCCTTGCGGATGTGCTGTGCAATGAAACCAAAGAAGAACCAAAAGACAATAAGCTACGGGTATTGGTGCAGGGAATGCTTGAGGACAAGAAAAATATGTACATAACTGGAAAAATTATTAGTGGAAAGTTAGGCGTCAAAGACGAGATAAAAGCTTTTCCTTCAGGTGCTGTATATGAAGTAGATCAGATAATAGTAAAGAATAAGAAGGCAAAAACCGCAAAATCTGGAGAGAACATAGCAATAAAGGTTGAAGGAAAAATCAATGAGGCAAAAGGATCCCTAATGTTTCCAAAATCCGAGAAGGTTATTCCAGTAAAGGAAGCAAAATCATTGATATTTTTCGTAAGAAAACCGGGTAAAGACATAACAGCGAATCTTTATGGCAATAAGGTAAAATGCATGATAAAAATAGATAAGTTAGTGGAGACGGCAAGCGGAAGGGAGGTTAAAAGAGGGATTGCCAAGCCTCTTGAAGCCGCACACTCAACGATAAGGCTTGAGAACCCTATGATTATAGAAAAATATGACAAAAATAGGGAATTAGGTAGATTTACTCTGTCTGATGAAAATGGATTCTTCGGTATAGGGATAAGAGAAGGCTGAATCAGCGTCCAGGATAAAGTTTTTTTAATTCTTTTGTGTATTTTTCAAGCATTTTCTTTTCCGTGAAATAAGCTTTTAATATTTTAGAATTCCTTACGAGGTCATCCCTCATTACCCTGTTTTTCATTATTTTGATTATATCTTCCCTTAATGCATCGCTGTTGAAAGTCGGGAATGAAGGTATGTTCACCCCAGGCAGATCATAGTCTCTTATGCTTGCGCCTTCGGAGAGCAAGATTGGAAGATTATGGCATGCGGCTTCTATAACAGTCAGATTAAACCCTTCCCATACTGATGGAAGTACGAAAAGGTCCGCTATGCTATAGAGCCTATCAATAGTCTTCTCATCAAGATATCCAGTAAATACTATCCTTTTATCCCCTTTCGCCATATTGATGTAATTGTTGATTGATGTACCATCCCCAACAAGCATGAGTTTTACATTCTTTTCATTTATTTTCAAGAACGCGCTTATAAGCGTCTTTACGTTCTTCTGCCTGTCAAACATCCTCCCGACGTACATAACTACAAAATCGCTTTTGCCAATCCTGTACCGTTTCCTAAGTATTTCTTTCTCTCTTTCAGTCGCTTCATACTTTTTTTCAATTCCATTTGGTATGTATACTACCTTTTTAGTAATCTTCTTTATCTCATAGAACTGGTTCTTGTTGAGTGCAACGTTAAGGTCAAACGAATTGAAAAATTCTTTTTTTGCATCATTAAGAGTTAGCTTGTTCATTCCGGTTCCAAGCGTGAGTGGGATTCCTTCCTTAGAGAAATACCCTGACGTATTATTCGTAGATATGCTTCCATGGTCTATATATACGGTTTTGAATTCAATGCCGCTGCCCTTTAGGAATCTTATTAGCGGGTAATCCTGTATGGAATTTGCTATAATTACTTTTGGCTTGATCTTTTTTATCTCTTTTATTATATTATCCTTGTTTACGCCGAACAGCCTTTGCACAAAGAAGAAATAATAAAAGGCCCTGAAAATATTTATCTCTGAAAGGAAGCTCTTTCTAAGTGAAACTCCAAGTTTCTTGTTTCTGTCAAGCAATATCGCATTTTTGCCCTTCTTGACGTATGCTGTTCCATATCCCAGATAATGAGTGTTAAATCCTTTCAGCTTATGGAACAAAATGCCTGCTATCTTTGCTTCTCCTCCGAATCTGTTCAGGCGGGTGCCCATGTCCATTATGCATACATTCATGTCAATGCCTTATCTTCTTTAGAATCGAATTATGTTTATTGCCTCTGTTTATCCCAAAATATTCAAGTATTGTAGGTGCTACGTTAAGCACGTCTGCATTTATGCCAATTGGTTTTGAGGTCTTTGAATAGAAGCCAAAGATGCCGTTCCTTATATGGTCTCCGCTCTTTGGCGTTTCAGGCTCCATGAACATGCTTTTCATGGAATAATAGAAGATATCTATAGTGTAGCCTTCTTCTGCCTGCACCATTATATCCGGTGCTATAAATCTGGTTGTCTTTTTGTAATAATCTCTGCCGTCGAATACATTGATTATTAATTTCTCCCCTTTCCTGCCCTTTATCTTCCTTAATTTATCCATCAGTTCTTCCTTTAACTTTGCCTTATCCTTTTCCTTCACAATCCCTTTTTCAAATCGTCCGTCATTTATCCATATCGTGCTTACGGGATCGTTTGATATTGCTGCGAATGCAACGGTTTTTTCCATGTCAAAATCGAAGAGATGTACCCTTGTGTAATCTCCTGTAGAAGCCCCTGAGAATACCTTCCCAAGCGCTGAATGGGCCTTTGATTTTATTGCATGCGGCATCCTATCGTATATCCGTCTGAACTTCGCGTTCCTGATCAAATTCTCCCTTATCATGTACTTTACCGATGATTTCTCGCTCTTTTCTTCGGACCCCTTTTGCATTATGTTTTCATTGAGGGATGCATATCCATTATTTACGAGCCAAGTGTTTATCAGGAACTTCTCATGTATTGGCTGCGATCCGTGATCCGAAACGATTATAAGCGAGGCCTTTTCTTCATCGCATTTTTCCATGATTTCCTCTATGAATCCTGACATCTCAGAATAGATTGGATGAAGGTAATCCTGCCAGTCTTTCCTATTTAGTACAAAATGCTGCAGCCTGTCCGTCTCAGTAAAGCATACATAAGCAAAATCATATTCCTTATTTGCCATAGCTTCCTTTGTTATCGCTATTCGTTTCCTTATGCTCCTTACGAAGATCGGCAGAGCTTCTTTAAGCGGCATCTTGCCAGCCTTTATATCTTTTTCTATATCTGGCTCGCCGGTGAATTTGTGCTCCTTCATCAGCTTTTCCAGCATCGGAGAATTTGTACGTGCGCTAAGAGGGAAGCCGGTTATGAGATCAACATTCTTGCTGTCAGTAAGCTTTATGCATGTTGCAGGCGTCACCACAAGGCATCTCAAGCCTTTTTCCGCAAGCTTTTCCCAGAAAGGCGGGAACAGGTGCGAGTCATAGTAAGCTATATCTGGCGTGTAATTGCTTTTCATCTCGAAGAAATCCGGAACCCCGTGCTCTGCGGGGGACAATCCTGTATATATTGTAGGCCACGCAGGGCCAGTCAGCGGAGGCAAAGTAGAGTTCATATTTGTTATGCATCCCTTTGCAAGCAGTTTCCTGAAGCCTGACATTCCTTTCTTGCCTTTCAGCTCCTCAAGCAGCCAAAGCGGAACTGCATCTATCCCTATCATGTAAAGCTTCATCGTTGCACCATAAAAAATAGCATTATATTGGTTATTAAATATAATATAATTCTTATATATTCGTACAATAGCTGGGAATATGGAAAGCTTGCTTAAGGACAACATGAAGCTAGTAGAGGAATTCAACGCGAAGCCAATAGGAACCATAGAGAATCTCCCTAACTTCTACACTTTCAGGAACAACCTGATCTTCTCGCATAGAGATTTCGATAAGTTTTTGAAAAGGCTTGAAGATGGAGAGGAATCTGCAATAGTGTCAGGGCTCAATGCATCCGGAGAGCTCCACATGGGGCATAAGGTTGTATTTGACACCAACCTATTCTTCCAGAAAGAGTTCAACATGCATGTTTTCATACCTTTGTCTGATGATGAAAGCTACCTGTCCAAGAAAGTAAGCACTCAGGAAGCCGGGCTTGAGAATGCAATGAATCTTGCCAAGGATCTTATAGCTTATGGATTTGACATGAAGAAGACTTACATAGCAATAGACCAGATTTACACGGACATATACAATCTTGCGATAAAGCTGTCAAGGCATATAACTATGTCTGAGATAAAGGCAATATACGGATACAAGAACGAGGACAATATAGGCATGCACTTCTATCCTACAATACAATCCGCACACGTTCTGCTTCCGCAAGAGCTTATGGGCATAAAGAACGTCCTTGTGCCTATAGGCCCAGACGAAGATGCGCATCTAAGGTCTGCAAGGGATGTTGCAAGCAGGACCGGATACGAGAAACCTGCAGTATTGCACACAAGATTCATGCCTGGTCTTGATGGGGAGAAGATGTCTAAGTCAAGAGGAAATGCCATATTCTACAGTGACGACGATAAGACCGTGTCAAGGAAGGTATCGAGTGCGTTCAGCGGAGGCAGGGACACAGTTGAGGAGCACAGAAGGCTTGGTGGAAACCCGGAAGTCGACATAGCATGCATTTATCTGAAGAACTATTACCTGGGCGAGAAAGAAGCTGAGAATCTGTTCAATGAGTACAGGTCAGGGCGCATAATGAGCGGAGAGGTGAAAGAAATGCTTAAAGAGAAGATAATAGAGGATCTAAGAAAATTCCGCATCAGCCTTGCCAACGTTTCGGAAGCGGACGTAGATAGAATTTTGCTGAGGAACAAATAGTGATGGCATGATCTCGTTCGAGCTTGAAAAGAAAAGGATAATAGTAAGAGACCAGTCATCAAAGGATCTTCTGAAAAAAGGTAATTTCGGATACGAGAGCGACAAAGAGTTTCTGCTCTATCCTGAAGAAGCGCTCTATCTGCTCGACGTTAGGAATGCGGAATGTACAGGCTCTGGGAAGAAAATAACCTTCAACGACATGGCAAACATTTTCTCGGCTGAAAGGCGATTCCTTACCAAATTCTTCGCATATAAGGATTGGAGAGACCGCGGCCTTACTGTCAAGATGCCAAATTTCAACAGCATTCCTGCAGACAAAACTTCGATAAAGAAGTATCCATCTTCGTCATTGCATCTAGCAGGCCATAAGGCATTGGGCAGCTTCTATCCAAATGACCTCCTCTCCATAATCGAAGGGGAGAAAGAGGGAAAAGCACTTTACGAGGAATTCTGGTTCGGCCAATATGGCTCATACAAGGCGGCAGAGCGCGGAATATTGAACAAGCTCGACATATACGAGACTGTATTCCTAATGGAGAACGGAGTGCTAAAGATAAAAGGCATGAGCAAGAAAAAGGCAATGGCTATAGCCTCAAAGAGGAGGAAATATTTTGTAAAGCTGTACAGCGTTTACAGCGACTGGAGAAAGAGGGGGTATGTAATAAAGACCGGATTCAAATTCGGAACCCATTTCAGGGTATACTTCCCAGGTGCGAGGCCGGTAAATGATGGGAATACATGGGTGCACTCAAAACACGTATTGCACATATTTCCTAAAGAAGACAAACTCCTCATTTCAGAATGGGCAAGGGCGATAAGGGTAGCGCATTCAGTAAGAAAAACATTCATACTTGCAATACCTGGGCGGCAATCGAAGAGGAAGATGGAGATAGACTTCATACTTTATCACAGAAGGGGCGGAGAGGCCGAAACCCCCAAGGACAATCCTCCAAAGTATGCCATGCTTGCGCTCAACGAAGAGAATTACATAGGGGGAAAGGAGCTTGCAAGTGCACTTGATGAGGCGAAATCAAAATGTCTGGAGCTGGTAGTCGCCATAGTCGACAGGGAGACATCAGTCACGTATTACAAGGTAAAACAGATAGAGCTGCAGGGGAGCAGCAACGACTACTATGAAATCGACTGGATGCAACCTTAGGTAAAGGCTTATAAATATTAAGAATAAGATGTAATCTAGGTGACGATATGAGACTATCAGACGTATACCATCTGGATGTGTACAGTGACCGTGGGCAGTATCTCGGTGATGTTCAGGACATAATAGTTGATCTTGAGCATGGCGAGGTAAGCCGGCTCCTAATGGGCTCTTGGAAGAGCGCCAGAGGAGATGTGAAGAGTTTTCTCAAGCAGAAGAGCATTCTCTACAAGAACATAAAGAATGTAGGAGATGTTGTCATGGTCTCTGGAGATGCGCATGCAAGGGATGTTGCTTCGAGAGAAGAGCTCAACGACCTGGCTAAGTAATTTCATTTTTTGTTTTCTTTTTATATTTAATAGTAAAAGAAGTATATTCAAGTGCAACGATGGAGAAATCTCGTAAATCGACGCAATCTCAGGCCAGGCCAGAATATTTAAGATATTGCGATTCTCTAAGTTTAAAAGACCAAGCTCTCTTTGGCTTGATAGAGGCGTACCATTTGTATATGGGAGAGGGTGAGCCGAGGTCTGGCGAGCTTGCGATGGAGTGGATGAAGAAGCATATTGCGAAGAGGGAAGCCGGGAAGAAGAGGAGAGAGGCTGAGAAGGCACGGAAGGAAAGAGCTCGTTAGATATATTAGCAAGATCGAGAATGTAAGAAGCAGTAAGAATACACTGGTAATAAAAATTCAACTGATCCAACGATATTTCTATAAATAATCAATGAGATCTTTTTTGGCAAATGTATAGTATCTATTTTTAATTTTTAACGTGAATGCTTTATAGATAATAATGTTCATAGTGCTTGAAGGCATAGACTATTCTGGGAAGAGCACTCAGGCCAAGATGCTATACGAGCGGCTCTCTAAGGAGAGCGACGTTGTAGCTACATTCGAGCCTACAGACGGGAGTATAGGCAAGATGATAAGGCTGGTGCTGAGGCACGAGTTAAAATTGGACAATATGTCGCTGCAGGCGCTTTTTGTTGCAGACAGGGCAGAACACATCAAGTCTCTGATAGAGCCTATGGAGAAAGAGAAGAAGATTATAGTGTGCGATAGATACTTCTTCTCAACGTTTGCATACGGTGCAGCATCAAATCTTGATGTTGAATGGCTGAAGGCAATGAACTCAAAATTTCCGGTTCCAGATATTACATTCTTCATAAAGGTTGATCCTGCTGAAGCCATAAAGAGAATGGAGTCAAAGGTTGCCAAAGCTGACTTATTTGAAAAGAAGGAAATACTCGAGAAAGTCTCTTTGGAATATGAATCATTTGCAAAGGAGTACAAAAATTATTTTGTAATAGATGGAAACAAAAGCATAGGTGAGATAAGCGATGCCATCTATACGAAAGTGAAAGAATTTCTCAGAAAGTGAAAATATACGCTCCTATCGTCTAGTCCGGCCAAGGACGTGGGGCTTTCAACCCCGCAACTCGGGTTCAAATCCCGATGGGAGCAAACGAGATTTTCGA
>JAJYWY010000017.1 GCA_021791245.1 Microcaldota archaeon | reverse complement strand
TGGTTTCGTCAACGAAGAGAAGATAAAGAATTACATTCGCAGGCAGGACGTTTCATACGAACCATTCTTGCAACAGAGAGAAGATACGCATCAGATGAAATTGCGATTCAACTGATTCGAGGGGTGATATACCCCCGACTTGTCGGGGGAGGAACCCCTCGTGCTAGGGGTTTATAAGGGGCTTGCCCCTTATTTCATACACATTAATTACACGTTGTTTTTCAAACTTCTGCCGCGCTGCTGCCTTCTTAATCTCCTTTTTATAGGCTTAATCAGGATATAGAGTGATATTGCCGATATTGCAGTGATTGCAGCCATTGCGTACAATGTCTCAGCCTTGTAGCTGTTTACTGCATTATATTGGCTTTGTGCGCTGCTTATTGCCTTGTTGCTGTAAAAGACTGAACTCTGCGGCGAGCTTACAAGGTAAGATTGCGCCTTGTTCAGGTATAAATATGCCGAAGTCAGGTTTGGATAGAATATTATGTACCCGCTCTGATTGACATAATTTACATATGCTGACGCATTCTGATAAATGGAGTTGGATTGGGCGTAATTATATACAGTGGAGCTGATCACGCCCTGAAAGAGAAGTAGCTGCAGCAATGCAAAAAGCCCCAATGCCGCATTCATATTCTTTCTCAACATGTTATCATTGCAAAAGGTAAAAAGAAAAAGGCAAAAGGAGAGAATCAGAGATTGACATCTATATCAAGCTCCTTCTTCAGCTCCCTGTACCTATTTCTGATCGTAACTTCTGTGACTCCTGCGACGTTTGCCACTTCTTTCTGTGTTCTCCTCTCGCCTACCAAAGCAGCTGCTATATACACTGCGGCTGCCGATACTCCGGTAGGGCTCCTTCCGCTTACAAGCCCTTTCTTCATTGCGCTTCTCAGCAGCTCCATTGATTTCTCCTGTGCATCTCCGCTCAGCTTAAGCGCGGCAACATATCGTGGGACGTATCCCGCAGGATCCGTAAGCGGTATCTTCAGGCCAAGCTCGTGGGAGATTACCCTATATGCCCTGCCTATCTCCTTCTTTGGAACCCCTGATATCTGTGCTATCTCGTCAAGCGTCCTTGGCATTCCTGCGCTTCTGCATGTTGCATACAGCGCAGCATTAACGACTGTCTCGATTGGCCTGCCCCTTATTAGGTTGTTCTTTACGCACTGCCTATAGAGCAGAGCTGCGCTCTCCCTTATGTTCTCTGGCAAGCCGAGATATGAAGCTGCCCTGTTCAATTCTGGAAGCGCTATAAGATAGTTCCTCTCGCTCGATGTTGCTATGCTTGCCCTCTTATGCCATTTCCTAAGCCTATACAGCTGAGCCTGCCTCTTTGAAGGCAGCTTTGCCCCTCGTATGTCCCTGTTGTACATGTCTATTTCGGTTACTAGCCCTTTATTCAGCTTCGTATATTTGATTGGAGCGCCAGTCCTTGCCCTCGAATTTCTCTGGTCAGCGTCGAACGCACGCCACTCTGGGCCTACGTCTGTTATGTTCTCTTCTATGACAAGGCCGCAGGAGTTGCATATCTCTTCCCCCCTCTCATTGTCGAATATTATGTCAGTGCTTCCGCAGCTAGGGCACTTCCTTACTCCGCCCTCTACCTTTCCCTTGACTATCTTCACGCTCTGCTCATCAAGCCCTTCCTGTGCAAGAAACTCCTCTTCCATCTCCTTTTGCGCAGTAATTGCCTTTGGCATAACTTGGGACTTCTGCCCTGCTTTTTTTTCTGGGCTTTTTTTTGCATCCTTCTTTGTAGTTTTTTTTACTTGGGTTTTCATCTAATTCATCTCTTTGGATATAGGAATCTTTAAAAATATTTCTAAAATTAGCAATAGTTTCTAATACAGAAAGGTATTTAAATCTTTTGCCTAGTTTGTCTATAGAGGGGTTGTCATATACAAAACGCATAGCAAAAAGCCTAGTTCATCAAAAGGCATTAAACAATTCGGATTAGTCAGCAAAACCTTCCGCAGGATTTCCAAATCGGTATAAGGCTTTTCCTGCCGTTTGTAATAATACTTATAAACCTTATTGCACAATATAATCCCTTAGCAGACTTTTTCTCTGCTGATTTCATGTGGTTTTAATGGCAAGAATGCATACTAAGAAACACGGTAAGGCGAAATCTAGAAAGCCTAACCTCGACCTGGTCAAAGCAAAGGAAGCCGGAATGTCAAAGCAGGAGATAGAGGATCTTATAGTCAGCTATGCAAAACAGGGAACACGCTTGTCAGTGATAGGGCAGACCCTTAAGGACAAGCATAATGTACCTAATATTAGGCATGCTCTAGGAAAACGGCTTGCCAGCATAGCAAAGGAGAAAGGTGTAGGAACGGAATTTCCCCAGGATCTTATGGATCTCATAAGGGAAGCGGTCAGGATGAGAAGGCACCTCTCGTTAAACAAGAATGATGTTCATAACAAACTTGGCCTTACTAGGGTAGAATCAAAAGTATGGCGGCTCTCGAAGTACTACAAGAGAGAGGGAGTTCTACCTTCAGATTGGAAGTATGATCCGGAAAAGGCAGCGCTACTTGTAAAATGAATGTGATTGATTGGCTACACAGAAATCCCAAGATAAGTGGAAGAGCAAGAAATGGTTCACTCTTTATGCACCGAAGGTTCTTGAAGAGGTGGTACTGGGCGAAATACCTGCAGCGGATGAAAAGAGCGTGACTGGGAGGGTAATAAAGATAAGCCTGTTTGGCGTGACCAAGAATCCCTCGCATAATTTCCTCTCCGCAGGGTTCAAGATAGAATCTGCCAGCGGCAATGCTGCGCATTCAAGCATAAACTATATAGAAAACAGCTTCAGCTATCTGCATTCGCTTGTGAGGACAAACACCACTGCAATATACACGGTAAATGGGCTAAAGGATAAAGAAGGCAAGGGCTTCGTGCTCAAGATGCTCATAGTTGCAGCAAACAAGATAGGGGAAGCAAAGCAGAAGGTGCTAAGGAAACTGATGGCGGATTTCCTAAAAGAGTATTCCGCGTCGAAGACAGTTGATGATACAATAAAAGACCTTATCTCAGGCTCTCTTCAGGCAGAAGCGAAGAAGATGTCAAACAAGATTGCACCAATAGCAAAGTTGGAGCTAAAAAGGATAGAGATCGGAAAGTAGAATCATGTCTACGGATTTGCCTCTTATCGCGTGACACGCAGAAATCCACCGTGCTTTAGACTAACGTCCTCCTGTCCTAATGAAAGTCAGAATATCGCACTGCGATGAATAGCAGAGCATTAGGAAAGTATAAAAAGATGAATGTGATAAATGATTAACCGAGAACATTATTCTGGCCTTGCGGCCCTTGCCACTAGGTCGGAGAAATCAATATAGTAGCGGTGGGAGATGTCACAAGTGTTCATATTCTTACTATTCATGCATTGATAAAATGAGGATACTTCAGCTAGATGTCGATGAAATAGAGTACGAGCCAATAAAGCCCGAGCTTGCAAAGCATGAACCTGCTGAAAAGAAACCCATAAGGATAAACGATGCGCTAGTCATGCTCGTGTCTATTGAGAAAGGAGACGGAATAGAAGAGGCTGCAAAGGCAATAGACGATGCATATATGTACATGGAGAAAATGAAAAGGAAGAACCTTGTGATATATCCTTTTGCGCACCTTAGCAGCAACCTTGCCTCTCCTGACGACGCTATGTCTATAATAAATAAGATGCGGGAAAATGCTAAAGAGAAGGGCATAGAGTACCATTCATCTGCGTTTGGATGGAACAAGAGGCTGAGCATGAAGATAAAAGGCCACCCTCTTGCAGAACAGTCCAAGACATATGGCAGCACTAAAAGCGTTGAAGGGATGCAAGGGAAGCCAAGGCAGATGAAGAAGGAAATAGACACTTCTATAGTAAGGAAGAGCGACATTTCAGGCCTTCCGGATACTGACCACAGGGTTATAGGAGAGAAACTTGATCTCTTCAGCTTCCAGGAAGTTTCGCCAGGGTCAGTTTATTGGCACAACAACGGGCTCATAATATATATGGAACTTCTTAAGTTCATACGCGAACTGCTTGAAGAGAAAAGATACAAGGAAGTGAGCATGCCTGCGCTTTCAAACATTGCATTGTGGAGCGTGAGCGGCCATCTTGACCACTTCAGCCAGAACATGTTCCTTGTCGACGTTGAGGGAGAGCGGCTTGGCATGAAGCCCATGAACTGCCCTTCTACAATACTCATATATAAGTCTAGGAAGTGGAGCTATAAGGAGCTTCCTTTCAGGGCTGCGTGCTTCGACAGGCTGTACAGGAACGAGATAAGCGGAGCGCTCACCGGCCTGTTTAGGGTAAGGGAATTTGTCCAGGACGATGCACACATATTCCTAAAGGAGGACCAGATAGAAGCAGAACTTGAATCTGTAATAGAGCTTATAAGCAGGGTCTATGACACCTTCGGCCTTAAGTATATAATGAATCTTTCCACAATGCCCGAGAATCATCTTGGTGACGAGAAGGTGTGGCAGAGGGCAACAGACATAGTAAAGAAGACGCTTGAAAAGAAGGGGATAAGATACGAGATAAAGGAAGGCGAAGGCGCGTTTTATGGGCCTAAGATAGATGTTGATGCTTTCGATTCGATGGGGAGAAAATGGCAGTGCGGAACAGTCCAGGTAGACTTCCAGTTGCCAATAAGGTTCAACTTAGAATATACGGGCGAAGACGGCAAGCAGCATACGCCTATAATAATACACAGGGCTCTGCTCGGTACACTGGAGAGATTCATAGGGGTAATGGTTGAGCACTACCAGGGCAAGTTCCCTACGTGGCTTTCGCCAGTGCAGGTAGAAGTGATACCTCTGTCCGAGCAGCACATTGGATTTGCCATTGAAGCAAGCAAAAAAATAAGAAGCAGCGGCATAAGAGTGGAACTGGACGAATCAGATAGGACCCTTGAATACAAAATACGTGATGCACAGATGAGGAAGATACCTTACATGATAATAGTAGGCAAGAAAGAGGAGGAATCTGGCAAGCTGGCAGTTAGGAACAGGTCTGGGGAGCAGAAGTTTGGGGTCGATATTGATGCATTCATAGGCAACGTTACTGCAGAGATAAAGGAAAGAAAGCAAACCTTTTAAACACTTACAAAAAATGATATGTGGTTTTATGCCAATAACCAAGCCAATTGCAAAAAGAATACTCAAGGAATCCGGCCCAGTGAAAGTCAGCGACGAGGCAGTTAACGAATTCGTTGACACGCTTAATGCATATGCATACAGGATAGCAAGGAAGGCTGCAAAATTGGCAAAGCACGCTAAGAGAAAGACGCTTAAGAAGGAGGACATAGACCTGGCGAAATAGCCTATAATGGTATGCCCATGAACTTAAGTATAACTATGGTGCCTAGCCCAGGAAGCCCGAATACTGCTATTGGCACTATTATAGGCAATGTAAAAGGTATGCCCAGCCCAAGCGTTATATTAAGTATGTAAAGCCCTACGAGGCCGAATACGCTGTTCGCTATTATTCCTGCAACGAGCTTGAATAGTGAAGCCCCAACCTTGAAGATCACCGTGATTACAATTAATATGGCCAATATAATAAATATCTCGGACCCAAGGTATTCTATGCTTCCCGGCGCTATGCTTTTCGGTATATATGCAGTTCCAGGCACGGATATGTTCCCTGGAATTATGTTGCTTGGAATGCTGATATTGCTTGGAATGTTGACGTTGCCTGGAATGCTGATGTTGCCTATGCTTTTAGGAATGCTTATTGCAAGGAATACCAAGGGGAGAAACATACAAACAATAGCTTATATAGATTAAAGTATATAAAAGTTCAGTGGCATGCGGACAGCTCACCGCCCAGTGCGGAGGAAGCTCTCCCCAGGCAGAGCATGCATGGCCCAAGGCCTAATTCGGAACAGAAACGAACTCCGAATGTGTATAAGCTGTGACATTACGAGCACACATAAGGAGATGAAACGCGCCGATGCGCATGCAGTGAGCCTGCAAGGCATATTGCCGCTTAGTCCAATGCTGTCTAAAACAGAAGGGGGGCTACGGCATGCCACTACCAGATATATATGTAAAAAACGCCACTGCCTTCCTGTCCCGCATGCAAAATCATTGTCCATATTTACGGTTGTTGCGTTTGGATATCATATTTTCACCCCAAATATAGTGACTTCCTGCCTGTTCGCAGGAAGCACTCGCACTCCCTTTATCTTAAATTTCTTGCGGAGCAGTTTTTTGGCAGTTTCTATATGAGACTTTACAAATTTTGTCTGGCATTTTATTGTTATCAATAAAGCGCCATCTTTTTTTAAATATTTTGAGTACATTATGGCAGCTTCTGCTGCATCTTTGCCTGGTGAGTTTATATCTATAGCAATCATGTCTGCAATAATCCCGTCCATCTTTTTTACTGCGCTTGTGAGTTTCTCCTTCAAATGGATTATATCATTATTCATTTTATCCACTTCGCATATTTTTCCCCTGGCTGCGTGGTACGCTATTGCATCGCTGCTTACAATGCTCTCGTCAAAATCTGCAGGGTCAATAGCTATTACTCTGAATCCCTTATTTACCAGCACGGCACTCCAGCCTCCGGGAGATGCGCCAACGTCTATTGCCAAATTCCCATTTGGAATATGGAATTCCTCAAACGCTTCCTGCAATTTCCATTCGGCCCTGCTGATTTTCCTTGCATATCTCCTTCTCGGATTTGCACTTTCTCGTACAATCTCGTTTCTTCTGGCGCACCCTGCAAAGCAGGTCATATCTATTATAACTAAATAAAGGAGAGTATCGGGATTCATGATATCCATGCAATATCCGTCCGATTCAAGCTTTTCTCCAATATAAACTTCTATGTCTTTTGAGGAATAACCGCATCTGCTATTCAGATCAAAGCATTCGATCCTAATGCGGCTTTTTTTCCGCGGTTTTAAAGAATATGCAGTTTTGTATATGTCGTCAAGGTAATTCCCTGTGGAAACATCCTTTTTCTCGTTTAGCCTGATAATGTTGTATGTGAAAATCGGGCTTTCCTTGTTAAAATCCCCTACGCTGAACCTTTTCTTTGAATTGAATATTACGATTTCCCTGTAATCCTTGAGAATATCCATATCTGGAAAAATTCTACTAAGCTCATTAAGAGAGCTTTTCTTAAATACATTTGATACGTATGCAAAATACAGCATGAAAACCAATCGCTTCTCAACATTATTATTTCTTTATTTATAAAATGCATATAATATGTCCGGCTATATAATACCGATTGCCTTTGTAGCAATGCTCTCCTTTGCAGTAAGCGACACATTGACAAAAGGCATGGTATTTAAGGTGGGCAAGCAAAAATTGGCGCTCTACATACTAGGATTTGGATTGCTGCCCGTTGCTGCATTCTATTTCATGGCCCCAGAACCTGCAGTGCCATTCCCAATAATTGCTCTATCAATATTGGTTGGCATTGCATTCGGCATCGCAGATATACTATTCTACAAGACATTCGAGACCGAGCAGATAACGACTACAGCAGTGCTGTCAGAACTGCCCCCTGCGTTTCTGATAATACTTGGCATAGCTGCATTTGGCGAGAAGCTAAGCGCAATAAATGCACTGGGAATGCTGATTATATTTACAGGCGCGGTTCTTGTAATGAAGAAGAACGGTTTCTCAATCAACAGGCTGGTATTGCCTGCAGTTGCGGCATTTTGCATATGGACTATATACTGGGTTGCAATGGCATATGCAATAAGCATAACCGGAAATTATACGGAACCCATAGCAATAGTAAGACTAGCCGGCTTCTTTACTGTGGCAATGTGCGTCCTGTTTTTGCCTTCTAAAGAAAAGATGCCAAAGGCGAATCTGAACGTGGCAAGAAGTATACTTTATTCTCTTCCATCTATAATGCTAGTAGCAGTAGGCGGCATACTCGACGGTCTGGGAAACATATTATATGGTGCGGACATAGGTATGGGCGCCATAGCTATTTCTAGTGCAATCGTCGCCTTAGTGCCTCTTGCAATAGGCATAACCGGAAGAATTTTTTATAAGGACAGGCTAAGCTCGCTGCAACTTATAGGATTTACAATGATGGTAATTGGTGCAATAGCAATAAGCTTCGCATAGATTTTTGCAAAGAAGCAAACTATGCCTTCTTGTTTATGAACACTTCCCCTCTTTAATCAAGGTTTTTTTGCAGAGCAAAACATGAGACAGATAATATATATTATTAAATCACAACAATAAAATAACAGATACATAAAATCCAAGACATGTGCATAATATGCTTTCAATTAAAGATGCTAAAAAAGCTAGTTTCAAAGAGACTTTGCGCAAGCATCAAGATCTTATTGCAAGAAGAGCAATGAATAGGAAAATGTTTGGATACATACCAGATAAACTTACCGAAGAAGATATACATGAGATTAAATCGATATATACAAGCACATTGAAGGAATCAAAAAAGAGATGGGATTGGACCAATAAATTTAATAACATCGAGAAAAAACTCTCAAGGGGCACTTTCGTAGCTGTTGCTTCATTTATTACAAACTTTTTTTTGCCGATATCACTATCACCTATAATAGATATTGGCATAATATATTCTTTATACAATTATATTTCTGGAACATTTCAAATGGGAAAAATCTCTTCTAATTATAAAAAATTTATAAATAAATTTAATTATGCCTATTCAAAAAAGAGGCTTAAGGAGCTAGAGCCAGGAGATATAGTGTTTGTTAATAATGGCCCAATACTGATTCCTTCCAGTACAAGCAAAGGAATATCCGGCATTCACTTGGCATACAGGAATGCATATGGTAATGTTCTAGATAAATTGCCGGATGGGAAAGAAAAGGAGATAATGAAGGTAAGGCGATTAATAGAATGCGTACGGATAGCTATAAAATATCACGATGACAAAAGAAGTTTTGATATAATGAATTTGGAAGAGAATATAGCAGCATTTAGTGGAGTGTGCAAAGAGCAGGCTGCAGTGCTGCATCTCCTCCTTAGGCGTGAGAACATAAAATCATGGTATGCTGTAGGAAAGATAAAAAAATCTGACCCTGAGCAAAACGGGCATGCATGGGTAAAAGTTAAAATAGACAATGAATATTTTATTGCAGATGCAACAAACAACATATTGATACAAAATTTCGATAGCGATAAATATTATATTCAACGCCAATTAAGGGTGATAAGCGGAAGATCCATGATAGGCAAGAAAATATTGGAAAAACAAAGATAATTTGAGATTCTAGCTATAACCTGGTTCTGTGATATCCTTCCACCCGCAATCTGCTCGGGCTTCAACAAACATGAAAGTTTATATGCATTTGTTGAAATACTTTTGTTAGTGATACCACGGCGATCATATTTACATCCAGCCCATAAATGGTGTGAGATTTATTGATCACATTGTTAGATAAAACTATTTTAGTAAATCTAATATATTCTTAACAATTTTAAAACTTCTCCATATTTTACTTAAAATGGGTTTTCTATTCAAATGATTATTTTATTGCTTTGAAGATTATCCTTTCTCTAAGCTCAAATAAGCGCATGTTTTTATCGTCGAAAAGAAGAAAACGGATGAAAATTGCTTCTCTTTGTTTGCTTTTTATAAATTTCATTTTTCTGGAATAAAAAACATATATTCCATATTTGTGGTGCAAAAAAGGCCTCTCGAGTAAAATCCAACCTTTATAATCTGTTTTGGCCAATAATATGGCTTCCATCACCAGGACAAGGCATTTTCCAATTTTCTGAAATACAAGCTTTTATTTGATTGCTTTTTTGTTTCAGCAGAATGGAAGATTGCACATATATGCGTGCAAAATGCAACTTTTCAAAATTATGATAATATAAGCGAGTTTACCAGTCAAATCTTACGACGTCTTGCTTTTTAACATTTTTTGAATAACCAACATTTATGTTAACCAGACAATCACTTGCACCTCCTCTTGTAGTTTCGATGCTGAGTGTGCAAGAATTTGCATCAAATACAATTGCGGTAGCGTTAAAGTTAGGCCTAAGTATTTCTTTGAGAAGTGTGGATAGTGTCTTCACTTCTGCAGCGGTTTTCTCGATCTGTTTGCTAAGTTCGGCGTCACCAGTTATTGTAATACTATGTCTGTATGCACCCTTGTACCTTTTTGTTCTCTCCATTTAATTCACCAATATATGAAATAGGGGGCTTGCCCCTTATTTCATTTCTGCTTTAATCCCTTTTATCTTCATCTTGTCTTTGGAGATTCTGAGTTGCAGCCTTTTAGCTCATATAATATAAAGAAATCATTTGCAACCAAGCTGTGATATTTCACTTGTTCTAAAAGTTGAAGGGTTACCCACTTATATTTCCTCGGCCTTAATACCTGGGATTCTGCAAAACCTGCTATAGAATGATCTATTTCAGTTCTTATCGCGGTCTTAAGCTCAGGACATGTTACACCAAATGGATTAGATTCTACCAAATGTGGTGCCTTTTCTAACAATATTGCTTCTTTATTAATTTTTTCATTATTAATTTTATTAATTAAATTGGTTTTTAAATTGGGTTTAGGTGCCCTATTACATCCGTAAAGAGATCCTATCAATACTGAACCTACAATAATAGCAGTTCCAAGTCTTTTTATACTTTTAAAACTGCCTTTTATTCCGTTGTGGTCTAAATCTTCTTTATAAGATCCTTGTCTCTTTTGTATCTCGTCGTTTGTTGCCATTTTCACACCATATATTCTGCCATATTACGGCATATAAGTATATATATTTTGTTATATCTTGTTTTTTCATATTCCTGTATTTTAAGTATACTATAAGTATTGCCCACATACAAGTATTGCCTACATACTAAGATTATATAAGAATTTCTAAAATTATTATATATTATTCTTTTATTCCTTTTTATTCCCTTCTGAGGCTAGATAGCGAGTTGTTATACCATATCTCCCATGCTTTAAGGCAACTTTCATCTATCGTCTCTTTAAACGGATAATCGTACGCATACGGGTCTATAACAACTACTTTGCCTTTCCTTATGAAAACATTATTCGTGCTCAAGTCGCCATGCACAATCCCATTTGCCTTAAGGCTGTGCACTATATATCTTATCTGGGCAATTGCAGAATCGGCATCTGTTTTGTTAACTGGAGGTTTGAATACAGACGTAAGGAATTTCCCGTATATGCGCTCTTCTACAAATCCGGATACACTATTTTCTTTAGATTCTATCCTTGCAAATACCTTTGCGGAATTCTCCGGCATCACTTTATTTATATCCAATAGAATATCGCACTCGCGCTTTATCCCTTCTGGATCTGCTTTATATATGCACAGAATTCCATTCAATGAGAATTCTTTTTTGTTCCAGATGATAACTACATCCCTTGCAATCTTTCCAAGCGATATAACCTTATCATATAATTCGTTGTTTGTGCTATATTTAATTATTGGGATATTCGTGTTCTGATTTTCTCTTTTTTGGATTTGCATTCTACGCACTTTATTAAGCGGACCGGCAGGCGTGTGAACTTAATCCGCTCCATATACATGCATTTTTAGGTTTAAGCCGGCTATAAATGTTTCTGCCATTTTGTCTATAAACATGTTGTCTATAAACTCTGGATTCATCTATAATCTCTCTGCCATTATTGCGTTGCAGGCTTGTGCGTTTTATCGCTATTTTCTATAATTATTATAGGCTTATCATCGATCTTGTTTCTTTTTACCTCGAAGAACGTGCCATCTTCGGATAATTTTGATGGCGAGGCTATAATTTTTCCGCTTTCCGTTACCATGTCTATTTTAACGTAATTGGCCTCGTTTATGCTTCTCCACTTGCCATTGATTACAGCATAATTGCTGTTGAGCAGGGGAAAGTTGCCAAAACTTGCATCATTAAAATATTCCAATGGAGTTATCATGGGGGCTGTTATGCCAAATAGATGGAACGTTATCTCAGGTTTTTCCAATATCCACTCTGCGGATAGCATTGCTGACTTGTATGTGACAGTTTTGGAAAAGCATTCCCCTTCTGTAAGGTCTGACATATTCATTTCCCAGGTATTTGTTTTTTTGTCTACAAGTTTTATGTTTGCTATAATATGGTCTTTAGGATATATCTTCATAGGTATGTATTGTTCGTATTTAGGCAGCAACTCGTACCATGCAAAATAGCCGGAGCCCGCGAATGAGGAATTTGCAGAGATGCCAATCTGTATCAGCGACTTGTCCCCTATCCCTCCTATTCCTATCCATTCTGATGAAAACCTTGGAAGCAATGAAGGCTGTGCCTTAATCACCTTGAAGTCTCCATGTACGTGTGCTATTTCTGATTTTGGATCATTAAAATTTGTTTCAACTGCGTATCCGCACCAGTTCAGTGATGTTTCTGTAATTACATGCGTTGCGCTATTTTTATGTATTGACAAAAAAATTGGCGCATTGCTGCGGATTGGCATAGGAATCTGTTTTCCATTAAGGTTTTTGTTTAATGGCATGAATACAGATACGTAGATAAGCCCTGCAATAGCTGCATCTCGGGATATTGCTTTTGCCTTTCTGATAAGGTCTTTCAGCTTATCCTGTTTTTTATCGTCATGTTCCCCCTTCATTATATTTGATTCCATGCTAAAAGTTTGGAAAAGGGGGGTTCTTATTGCTTCTGTATTAAACTGATATTCCTGCTTACTCCAAAAAAGCATCTGCAAGACAACTGCAAACGGATTTTTACTTATAGTGCCTGCTTATTATAGCCCCGTAAGCTGGCCTTGTAACCAATACTCCAAGAATCGCCCCGAGTATAGTTGCCTCGGCAAAGCCTATTATATCTACAAGCGATGTTGAAAAGAGGAGAGGCAGCATGGCTATTATCAAAAGGCCAACATTTATCCATATTATGCGGAATGCATCCTTGAATCGCGCCTGCGCTGTGCTCTCCCGCCTGCCAGACACAACCTCGTCTGTCATTATTATCTGGGTATCCACTCCTGTGCCTACAACAGCTATCATTCCTGCGACTGCTGATATGTCTATTGTACCTAAAAGGCCTATCACCGATATTACTATGAACAGCTCTGCCAACGTAGTCAGTAGTATTGGCCCTATCAGGAATATTTTCCTGTACCTTATGACTATCACCATCGATACCGCAAGTACCGAGATTACAGCTGCTATTGCGCTTACATAAAGGAACTGTGATCCTAAAGTAGGCTGTGTTACAGTAGGTGAATTGACTATTACGGAAACAGGCAATGCGCCTCCGCTCAATATGCTCGATATAGTAGAAGCCTGAGTAGTAGCATAAGCTTCTGCTGCCTGGAGTGCAAGAGATGACGGGGCAAAACCGCTTATCTGGTAGCTAAGCCCTGTTGAGCCGTTGGTTATCTGAGGGCTTAGTATAGGCGCAGAAAGCAAGCCTATGGCAGGCCATGAATTGAGCAATGCAGAAGTTCCGGATTGAGGCGGCACGAATTGCGGAGTCATGTTGGCAGTGCTTTCGGGAATAAGAGTATAATTGAGAGCTTTGAGCTGCTCTTCTATGCTGCTGTTTGTGCCCTGCTGTAGTATAACTTTGCCGTACTTTTGTCTGTTGTTGCTGAAGAATGGGTATAGCTGCTTCCAGTTGCTCTGCGTAAGAAGCTCTACCGGTATGGTCTGGTTGCCAAACGCCACTCCGTTTTCTATAGCGTTTATTTCGCTGTTCTCGTTAATGTTGAAAGTGTTGTTCTCTTGCAAAAGTGCAGAATTGAGCAGAACTATCGCATTCTGCGGCCTGTCTAGGAACATATACAAAGGCTGGTTTGCCTGCCCAAGCACCGCTTTGGAAAATCTATTGGCTCCCTGCTCAGTTATGAAGAAGTCAACAGCCCATGACACGCTGTTGTTGTTAACGCTAGGCGGGACTGCGCCTATGCTGCCGCTAAGTATCGAAGATCCGTTAAGTGCCTCCTTTCCATTTACTATCCCCTGGAATACTCCCTGGCTCTCTATTATCCCTATTGTGGAATTTATATCCGCTCCGGACACGCTTGGTATTATAACGTATATCTGTGAGCTTCCAACCCCTTCAATCACCACCTGCTTTAGGCCAAAGGTAGAAACCCTCTGCTGCAGTATACTTATTATCTGATCCATTTCGTTTGGTGTCACGTTGTGCGACAATGTGACCGGAATCTGCGTTCCGCCTGCGAACTCTATTCCAAAATTTAGCCCAAATTTAAGGTCAAGGATAGCAAAGGCTATTATGAGTATGATCATTGCTAAAATTCTTTTATCCTTTAGATAATCCATTACTGTAATATGATCACCTTCTTTCCCTCCACTTGTAGTAGAGGAGAACTATTGACGCATTTCCGAACCATGTAGTTATGATGTCGCCTATGAGCCCAAAGAGCACGACTCCTGATATCTCATAATATGTTGGTATGTACGCTACAAGCGACACGATGAAGAGTATTGCAAAGGAGACTATCGCAGTGGCAGTCATGGTAATACCTGTCTTCATGGACGAATATGCCCTATCCTCAGGAGTACCTTCATGCCTCTTTAATATCCTCATTGCAGTAAGCATGTCCGTGTCTATGGAATAGCCTATCAGCATAAGAAGCCCGCCAAGGCTGTCCAATCCAAGAGGTATCCTGAATATTGCCATAAATCCTAGCGCAACTATTATGTCGTTTCCCGCCCCGAATACTACTGCAAATGCTGGAGCAGGGCTCCTGAAGATAAAAAGTACAGATATCGATACCAGTATAAACGCTATTATTATAAGGTACTCGACCTGGCTGAGGAAGTAGCTGCTGAGAGTCGGGGTAACCTGCTGATACGAATATGAAGTGAAAGGCACTATGGATTTAAGATCGGATATCACATTGTCCTTGTATACTGTGCTCGCATTCGAGAATGCAAACTTCGCAACATTTGCCATCTGCTGCGGATTGCTTGTGCCGTATGCATATTTGGAGGTGTTTATGAAAGGTCTTAGCTCGCCAAGCTCGGAACCGAGCGAAGACGACATAAGCGAAAGAGTCTGGTTCTCCTGCGCCTGCGCTGTCTTGAGCTCTGAGGCCAGGGTTTCATTTGCAGGATTATGCTGAAGCGCTATCTGTATTGAAGTGGCATTGACCGATTGCACTGAGTAATTTGCATTGTAATCGAAGAATGCAATAAGGTAATTTTGTGCGTTTGACAGGCTGTTGTTCATAGGTATGGTTACCTGATATCCGCCCGGGCTGCTTGCTATTGTTGGCTCGCTAACTCCGAGTTTTGATGATACTGCAGATGCGAAGGCAGACGGGCTTATAGTTGAATTTGTCTGCAGGAGCACGCTTACTCCCCCACTGAGGGTTGTGTCAAACTGGAGATGCGTGGAAAGCAGTATGCCAAACAGCATCATAAGCACTGGTATGGCAAGAAGCACCTTCAAGTGCTTGTAGTGGTATATATTTGGAAGCTTAAGCTGCACTAAAACCCCTGATGATTAGATGGAAACAATATGTATGATAATATTATAAACGTTAAGCATATGCAGTTGGTAATCACACGTTGCTAGGGAAAACCTGCGCGCCGCTGGAATTAATGAATATCGTGTATGTTGATCCTACAAAGCTGTTGGTGCTGTTGGAATTTAGCCACAGCATGATTGTGTATTCCCCTGCCCCGTATTTATCGGTAATGTTCCTCATGTCGAATTCTATGTCGAATGCATTGCCCTTTACTGAATAAATGCTTGCATATATTGTATCTACAGACGAATAGTAATAGCTTGCATTTGGCACGACACCTGCTATTACCTTGCCATAGCTATAGTCGGATGTGGCATTGAGCTGCAGCTGCGTCATGCCAGATACTGGCTTGTCATAGCTTATCAGTATAGATGACAGATTATATTTTGTGAGATTCCCGATTATTGCGACATAGCCATTGTAGAATGCGGGATAGCCTGCCCTCCAGTTTATGTAATTGTCAATGAAATCCTCCACAAGGTATATCCTGGAGCTGTCGTAAGCTATCCCTATGCTTACCATGTTGTGGTATGGGTTGAGTATGTTGTCCCTGTGCCCGTTATTGCAGCATGCAGAATCGTTGTACATCATGCTGTATTCCATTCTCTGCAACGCATACTTAGGATTTATAGAGCCTGTGCATAATGAAGCTACGCATACATAACTTGACCTATATGCTATGTTCTCGCTTACTGCTCCAAGGCCGCCAAGCAGCGTATATCTCATATACGGCTTTAGCCCAAAGATATCCCAGTGGCTGAAATACGAATATTCAAGCATGCTGTCCGCATGCTGCTGGCCTGAAGGTTCGGCAGACAGCGATACAGGGGCAAGATTGTACTCTGCACGATCCTTATTTATCAGCCCCAAGGTATAGTTTACCAATGCACTGTAGTTTTCGCTGCTTTGGATAGTTGTAACTGCAGTTGTGCTTTCCTGTCCAGGTATAGTAGCCTGCGAAGAAGTTATTATGCTGTAATTCTGCAATGGGTAAGATGATGTCTGCAGAAGGTTGCTTATTGCCGTGACTATCTGTGGCATGTTTGGTAGCAAGAATTCTACAAGAAGCACGGTTATTACAGCAAGCAAAAGAAGGTTTATAGTAGTGTCTAGTATTTCCATAGATCCGCCTTATCATAGTGCGTGCCATATTTCAATCCGTAAATTTGTGGGCTTTCCATGCATTCATAGAGCCACTAAATCGCATCTTGTCTGCGAATACACTTTCATGAATTTATTGCCCTCTTGGATTATCTCCATGGCTAACCTATTTAACTGTACAATTGAAAATTTTGTCTTATTAAGAACCCTGTTGTAGGACTGTTTCGCAAGAAGTAGCCTTCCATCTACCCATTCTGTCTTTCTGCATAATGATAGATCCTTAATTTGCATACCATTATCAATTCCATACCTATTTTATTGACATCCATATTTATACATATTTCTACGTTTATCTTTCATCCATAATAAAGCGTAGGATTTCTCTATCACGCTGCTAAGCTGAAGCTTATCGATTATGCAGGGGGAGAGATTTGAACTCTCGCAGCCCTAAGACACAGGGCCCTAAGCCTTGCGCGGCTTAGCGTAATTAAATGCGTCATTAATTATCATTTGATAATTAATTTAACACATATATTTATATATATTCTCGTGCAGATTACTAGTATGCAGACAAACGAGTTTGTAAGGTTCCTAATCGAAAGACACATGCCGGTGTTTACCCTAAATGACGCGGAAAAAATCCTGCGTAAGAGCAGACCGTATTCCATTCTTTACCTTCACAGATGCATGAACAAAGGGTTTATCGGCAGGGTCGAAAGGGGCTTATACTATTTAAAGCAAAGGTACAACGAATATGAGATAGCGTCGCATGTAGTGAGCCCTTCGTATGTAAGTATGGTGTCCGCACTTGCTTACTATGGCTTGACCACACAGATACCAAGAGTGGTCTATGTTGTCTCAACGAAAAGGCACAGTAAAATCAGGGGGGTTGCTGGTTTCGACATCGTTTTCAAAAAAATAAAAAAAGATATGCTGTTCGGATACCGTAAGGAAGCTGATGGCAACATATTCATCGCGGAACCGGAAAAAGCGTTGATTGACATATATTATTTTAGTGACATAAATGATCTCGATCCCTCTGCGCTTGAACGGCCAGCCAGGATGGACATAAACAGGCTTATGTTTTATGCAATGAAAAGCAAAAAAAGGTCAGTACTTGTCGGAATCGCGGCGCTGTTGAAAGAATACGGATATACGGAACGAGCTAAAAAACTAGCCGCTTCGGTAAAAGTAAACAAGGCGGGCGCATGATTGAGAAAGATGAACTTCTGAAAACGAGCATTTACGAGCAACCGTATCAGAAGGAGAAGGACTACGTGGAAGAACTATTTCTCAGTGGAATATACGCAGCGACCGGTAAGCTCGTATTTAAGGGAGGGACGGCACTCTCTAAATTCTATAACTCTATAAGATTCTCTGATGATCTTGACTTCTCACTGGTACGCGGAAGCGGCGAAAATAAACTGCCTATGTTGCTTGATGATGTGATAAGCAAGATCTCTGAGGAATACCCGCTGAAGGTTATGAGGAAGAAAAATAAAGCAGATATGCTTGTGTACGAGCTTAGCGTAAGGGGCCCGTTATTCGAGATGCTGAATAAATACCAGCATCTAAAGATAGAAGTTGATAAGAAGGCGTCTGTCCTTGAGAAGACAGAGGTATTTAGAAGAAATCCCACATACACAGACTTAAAACCATACGTTGCAGTAGTTATGAACAGAAGGGAGATACTATCAGAGAAGATTGTTGCGTTGCTTTTCAGGCATAATGTTAAGGCCAGGGATTTGTATGATATCTATTTTCTAGCAAGAGGGGGCGTAGATTTTGAAGTTAGCATGATAGACAAAAAGATGAAGGAATACGGCCATACATTCACAAAAGACAGACTGCTTGCCAGGATGGAGCAGCTGGGTCTTATATGGAACAAGGAGCTTGAAAGGCTGCTGCCAGAAAGTGAATTTGTCAAATATGGAGATGTGAAAGAATATCTTCTGGAGCGCTTTGAAGTTACTGGATTGATTTAAAGGTGCAGGGGGAGAGATTTGAACTCTCGCACTCGCTAAGAGAACGAGCCCTGAACCCGCCGCATTTGGCCAAGCTCTGCCACCCCTGCACAAGCGATATTTGCAAGTTACTTATATAACATTATCTATTCCGAGTGGCGATATAATGTCATGCTTCAACCGTCCCAATTAAGGGAGAAATGCTTTGATATCACAATTCATTTCATGTGCAAATTGGGGGTATTATTCCAAAAACTGCAAAATAAATGATCTATTCCATCCAATTTACCATCCTGCTTTTAATAATTCTATCTAGTTTCTGTGCGAACTCCTCCTTTTTTTCATTGAACCTCACCATCTTTAGCTCTTCCTTTGATGTCATTATCCTGAACTTGTCTCCTGCATTAAGTACCCCCAGGTCTATCCCATCATATCTCAATGTCCCTGTATACTTTACTATTTCAATCTCTATAATCTTTGAATCGTCAACGACAATTGGATTGCTGTACGGCCCGTCTACATTTAGGAATGTCATGCACATCACGTTTGGCACCATAATTATGGGTCCTCTTGCTGCCTTGTTGTATGCTGTAGAGCCTATCGCGCCTGTCACTATAATTCCATCTCCGCTTATTATATAGGGATATATTTCATATCTTCTGTCATTCCTGATTTCGTATATCCTAAAGCTTACTTCTTCGAGCACGTTGTGCAGCAGGACTTCGTTCACTGCATGATATTCCTTTCCTGCGAAATTGAGCAGCATCTTGTTTTCAAGCTTTTCAATTGTGTAATCTCCATCCCTGAGCTTTTTTATTGCGAAATCTATATCGTCAAAAGACAAGTCTGAATAATAGCCTATGCTGCCCTTTTCCCCGCTCCTTATCGGCAGTATCGGTCCGTTGTAGTTTCTCGCTGCCCTTATTAAAGTCCCGTCGCCTCCAAGTGCAATGCATATCTCACCGTCATCCGAGACGCTGAACGCTTCCCTAAGCTTTTCCAACTCCTTATACTCCTTATTCGCCACAAGCTTTATTTTCATCTGAATCACTTAATTTTTGAATTACCATATCCAGCGCTTTTCATATTCCTTTCTATCACTTCCAGTGTACTTTTTGGTACCAGATGCTCCCATCTCTCTCCCTTTTTCATCAAGTCTCTTATTACTGTGCCTCTTACTATTCCTGGCTTGAAGTCCGGCGGCTTTACCACGTTTACGTTTCTTCTTTCGAATATGCTCTTTACCCAGTCGTTCCCGGAGATCACGATATTTATCCCATGATGCTTATTTTTTATATATTCCAGCCATTCATCGTCATTGTGGAAATCTGGTATGAATGAGAATATTACCCTTGACATGTCAACACCTGAATCCTTAAGGCACGCTTCTATGGCACGTTTTCTAAGCCTTACATCGAATGGATTGGTTGAGGTTCCAGACTCCTGTGAGCTTCCTATACCTATTATCACGCGCCCGCAGATTTTCAAGGCGAAGTCGACTATGGACTTATGGCCGAGATGGAACGGCTGGAACCTTCCTATAACTAGGCCCAGCCTGTACTGCTTACCATTTTTTGCTATATAAGATCTTTCCATATATTACACTACAATATTTCCATTTTTTTATTTTCTGTTTTTGGTTTGTGGCTAGGCAAAGGATTCATCTCGACTATCTTCCCAATCATTTTTTCTCTATCGGCATTATTTTCCTTCATGTGCAAATGCAGCATCTCTGCAAGGTCTATGAACCCCCTTGCAGATGCAATCTCTGCGGCTTCCTTGCAAGTGTCAAAAGTGCACTTTCCGCTTTCTAAAATACACACAACATTGTTCCTGTAGTTTAAGGAAACTGCGGTGGAAAGCGGAGTCCTGCCATCTCTATCCTTCATGTTTGGATCTGCTCCTGCATCTAGCATCACTTTCAGCATGTTCATGTCAGCTTCGGGATTTGCGCATATTGCGTGCAGGGCCATAGTGCCGAACATGTTGCGTTCATTAATTACTGCGCCCTTTGAGAGTAGCGTGCTTATCGTCTCTATTTTCGGGGCCTTGCAAGCGCACGCAGCATATATTGGCGAAATCCAGTATATGTTTTTTTTATTGACGTCCGCGCCTGCATCTATAAGCAAAGAGACGGCTTTTGGGCTTTCAATTGCCTTATGCAGCAAGGTGTTTCCAAATATGTCGCAAGCAGTATTGGGGTCAGCGCCATCCGAAAGCAGATTCTTCATGGATTCCAAGTCGTTATTGGACACGGCTTCGACAATTCTATCGCGCAATTCCATTTCCATATTCTCTACCTGGCCTCATCTGGCATTTGCAAGGCCTAGCTTTGCCCTTTCCCTCACCTGCTCAAGGCTGTACTCGCGAATCGCCCTGCCGTTCCTGAAGATTTCCACCAGCTCGTTCTTTCCAGGTTCCTTCTCTGTTACAGTCTCGTACTCTCCGTTCCTGATCACGAGCTTTAGCCTTCCTGCCTTGGAATTCTTGCCCTTGTCGGTTATAGGCTCTTTGTACACGTCCCTTTCCTCGTTATTGACAGTAACGCTCGAGCACTTGAATGCGCACTTCTGTGTATCCCTGTGAAGCTTCTGGAGCAGGGCTCCGCCCATTCCAAATGCTATGTTGTCCGCGGACCATCCATTGTTCTTAAGCGTCTCAAGGATATCATTAGTCATAGAAAAATCGATTCCATCTCCCTGTATTATCCTTATATGCTCGTTCAGGACCTTGTAATTCTTTGCGTTTATCGTGTATCCGAACTTTTCCCCAAGTATGCTGATAACCTTTAGGACTACTTCAGGAGGATTGCCTGAATCCGGCCTTATTACAACAGTGCCGTCCCTTTTCAGGACTTTATCTCTAAGCATCTCCCCCCATATCTTTGAAGATGCCTCATATATATTGTATGAGTCAGATACAACCGCTACAGTGCCCACAGGATACTGCACGAGCATGTTATCCATTGCCTTTGGCTCATTCTCCCTGCCCCAAGAAGTTATCGTAGAATGCTCAGCGGCAGGTATTGAGAATCCTGCCATCGGTGCGTTGTAGTATTTCTTCAGCACCTGGAGCGATGCCACGGTGTCTGTGCCCTTGAAGTTGACAAGATGGGCTGCGCCTCCAATCCCTGCAGATTCAATAGAGGATACTCCCCTGTATCCGAAGTCATGCAGCTTGAAGTCGGCAAGCTCGGGCGTTCCAGTTTCTTCTAGGTATTTAAGTATGAGCTTCTTCATGTTGAATGAAAGCGTTGCTACAGTGGTCGGGTACCAAGTTTGAACTAGCATGGTTTCCATATAGTTGGTCAGCCAGTAGCATTTCTCGCATGTATTTTCTACGGTTATCAGCGCATTGTGCGTACGCACAACTGAGCCTTCCGGCACTGCCTTTATGCTTAATGGCAGCTTTCCGTCATGTTCCTTAAGTATATGCTCCCATCCCTCCCTGTTGAATAACTTCTTGTCTCCGAGATGCAGTGCAACAATCTCTTCCGCTTCCTCTATCTTCTCCTTTGTTACGACGCTTCCCTCCATGTATCTTTTTATTATGTACTGCAGTCCGAAGAAAACTGTCTCCGGGAACATTCCTCCCCTTGATTCGAAATACGAAAAAACAGCCTGAATTCCTGGAGGATACTGCTTCCAGTGAGTAAACTTGTAGCTGTCGGTCATAAGCAGTATGTTCTCGCCAGCATCGCCCGCTATTTTGTTTTTGTTCGCCATCTCAACCACTTTTTTTAAGCATCCTTCAGGATATTGGCATATCCGTATTCTTCCCAATGCACGAGTTCAAGATTCGATAGAGCTTTTCCAACATTTGTTTTCGTTTTCCGGCCTGCTTCTATCTGTTCCCTTCCAGCCGCGTTTAATTCTTTTTGCTGTAAATTTTTAATGCCAATCTTTTTTGCCCAATCAATACAATCCATAATTCATCAGCTGATGGAAATAAAGAATTAGGATATATTTATGCTTTTGACATAAAATATATATATTTGTATATACATTTAAGTTTTATGGAAAAGAAGATATTCAAGCTTGGAAGCACAAGCCTTGCCGTAATAATACCTAAGAAGTGGGCGGACAAGCACGGTATATACCCTGAGTGCAGGATAAACGTTTCTGAGGGCAACAAGGGCGAACTGATCATAACCTCTGGCCAGGAGAAGCAGGTTGAAGTTGAAAAATTCCTGGAAAGATCAATGACCCCCGTCCTTATAAGCAGGTGGATAGGACTCCATTATCTTAACGGCACAAAGAAGATAAAGTTCTATTACAACGAAGGCATCTCGCCAGTGCAGCTCGATGCCATGGAAAAGAGGATAAAAGATGATTGTCCAGGCTTCGAGATAACCTACCAGTCAAACAAGGAAATGGTGATAGAAGACTTCAGCAATATGAAGGAGATGGACATAGCCAAGATATTATCGAGAATGCATTTCCTTATAAGCTCTGAGTTTCAAGAGGCCATTGTGGGAAATACGAAGGAAATATCCGCAATAGAAAAGAGAGTCAACAGGTTCTACATGCTTGGAATTAGATATGTGAATGTAATTCAGCCAAGCAATTATGCACAGTATCTCTCTGTCCTTGACTCGCTCGAGAGAATCTCGGATATAATGGCCGAGATATCCGGCGACGTCCAAGGCATTGGCAAAGATGTGTTTTCAATGCTAAAGGATCAGCTGGACAGCAGTTTCTCCGGATTCGAGGGAAATATGGATGGGATAGAGATGGCTTCAAATACAAGGCTAAATATAAAGGAGAAGATGCAAAAACGGAGGATTGACGGGCTTCAGAAAAGGCTCGTATTTGAGATGTCTAACATGCTTTCCGGAATAGCGGAATACGGCATGCTCAAGATAGAGCAAAATCCACGTTTTGGCAATTCTGGCGCATCAATAAAATCAGATACATAACGGATAATCCTAGTGCATCAATAAAATACATGTAACTAATCAATGCAAAAGAAACGATCTCTCCGCAGTATGCACTCCGAAGTTTTATGCCGTTGTTACTTTAACATCTTTAACAAGAATGCTTGGGGTAACAAAATAGTCCTCTGCATCCCATGATCCAGTCTGTATGGAATCGTCTGCTGCGCATTCCACATTCTTCAGCATCCTCATCATATTATCGCTTATCCTTATGCCGGTAGCAGAACTCACGTCAAGCTGCCTTATGGCAAACTTAGGCTCGCCATGCTCAACATACACTGCAAGGTCTCTAGGGACAGTGGAAAAATCCCCGGACAGATAGTTGCTGAACCTTGTGTACCAGGAATTAGTTACCAATATTCCTTTGTCAAGCCTGCTTATCATCTTGTCAAACGGAACAGTGTTTTTGTGTTCAATAACTGATGTATTTGGATTAGGCATAACAAGGCCAGCGTTTCCAGTGCTTTCCACATTGTATTTAGTAGCCGTAGAATTGTTATGCAGATATGTTAAAAGCTTCCCATCCTCTATAAGCCTGGTTTTCTTTGTAGGAAATCCTTCATCGTCAAAAGGGCTTGAATCTATCAGCCAATTGCTTTTTCCGTCATCGTACATTGTTAGCCTGCCATCGGAGATCTTAGTTCCCAGCTTGCCGGTCAGGAAGCTTCCAGTTTCTACGTTTCCCATGCATGCCATCTCATTGACCATTGACATCAGCAACCCAGCTGGCTGCTGCATATAGACTATATCATACTTGCCGTTCTTGATCCTGCCTATCGAGCTCTGTATATTTGCAAGTTCTGCGGTCCTTTTTGCAAGCCTTCCCGCATGCATGCCATTTAGCCTCTTTGCAGTCATGACATTCTGCGTTGAGGCCGTTTTGCCAAATGCCCTTACCGATACTTTTATGCTCGCATTCCTTTCTTCGCCGCTTGCCTTCTTGCTCGTAGCGAACGCGTTTCTGCTTTTTGATATTACAACTGTTCCGGCCACGCTCTTGGCGCCTGCGGCAAGCGCGGAATTTATCACCTCGTATGCCATATCTGCAATTGTCGCATTATCATAATTCCAGAGTTTGCTGTCCGCTTCAGTGCTTTTAGCATAATTGAATGGGCCATCTGCTATCCCATAATAATCCTCCTTGGGCAATATATCATGCAGGTTCTTCTTCGCCACCGATACTGCACGGGATATCCCTTCAGGGGTTACTTTATCTATGTTAACCGAAAAGACGCGCTTGCCTTTGGATACGAATAAGGACCCGGTATCCTCCTCGTTTGTCACTATTGAGTCTATACTCGAATTCGCAATTTTCAGATAGCTTATGCTGTATGATGAGATGTTTGCTACAGCTTCGTCAACTCCGCTTTTCATGGCCTGCTTTACTATGTATTCAGCATTTATCTTCGTTTAATCACCAAAAGATAGAAGGGCAGGGGCGCCGCCATTAGAGACCGGAACTCCCTGCATCGGCTCCCCTTTTCCGCATGTGGCCCTGAAGAGTTGGAAGTCCTTTCCAACAAGCTTAACCGCATTCCAGAAATCTAAGGTCTTCGATTCAAGCACATAGTTCTTTACCGGCCTGTCGAGCCTGTGGTTTTTTATCATATATGCCTCATTGCCTTGGTAGCGCGAAAAGCTCCTTGTATCGTCTATGTTCCACTCTGTGAATGATTTTATGTATACTCCGTTTCCAGCTTCGCTGAACAGCTCATCCAGTGATGCGCTTCCAGGCTCTAGATATGTGTTAGCCATCCTGATTATCGGCTCAGCCCTATAAGACTCGGATCTTGCTGAAGCATTGCTTTTCAGGCCAAGCACATGGGCATACGATCTATTGAGAAGCAACTCGTTCTGCATCCCATTCTTTATTATGGTCCTTTTTTTCGCTTTTATCCCTTCTTCATCATAGAGATAGAATCCCATGGAGTTTTGCAAAGTCGGGTCGTCGATTATTGTGACGGCATCGCTTCCTATTCTCATTCCAAAGTTCTGCCTTGTTATATAGCTGGTCCCCGCCTGCGCCGCCTCTCTCATGAACACCCTGTCAGCTTCGCTAGGGTGCCCAACGCTTTCGTGCACCGCAATCCCTGCAATCTCAGGTGATATTACAACGTTCTTAATTTTTCTCATTTCGTGATTGCTTATCGTTACCCCATTCTTTATCACGTTTGCCATTGCACTTATCTCGCTCTTTACGGAATCCTCTATGGCTTCATGATTAAGCATTTCGTATCCTCCAATCCCACCAAAAAATATCATTCTCTGCCTTGTCTCCTTTCCTATGCCTACTGTGATTATTGCCGCAGAAACAGCAGCCGGAATATCCGCTTCTATCATTGAACCTTCGCTGTTAATGTATATTGTCCTGTATTTTGATGTGCTTGTATAAAAATTCCTGAACTTCACGTTCTTGTTTACCGAGAACACCTTGTCAAGTTCCAGAAGATCCTTAAGCGCGTTTGCATTATCTGCCTTCTTTTTCTCCTTTACTGAATATTTTTTCCTCTCCACAGCTTCTGATGAGAATACGGTGTCAACACCCCTGAAGCCTTTGTACTTTAATATTGCATTTCTTATGGTTTTCTTTTCCAGTTTATTTGTAGAAAAAGTGTACATTTTGTTGCCTTTCAATAACCTTATCCTTATACCCTCCTTTTCGTAATACCCGTTGCCGTTCACCTTTCCCTGCTCCAATGCATGGTACCTGCCGTGCATAGCCTCAAGAAATGCCTCTGAATAGCTGAAGCCGTGCATTGAAGCGAACCTTATCGCATATTCAGCAAGTGAATAATGCTCTTGGATATCCAACATAATACCACATTAATCTGGAAAGGTATAATAATATGTACAGACATTTCATCTTGCTTGCCGTGATGGCTGATGATAACAACGAAATACGTAAGGGACAACCTAGAATCTATACGCAAATCCCTTGTTAGGAGGAGATCAGATTATAATATAGAAGAAGTGCTGAAGCTAGATTCGGAGTGGAGAAGATTAAAGACAGAGACGCAGGCGTTGCAGGAGAAGAGGAACAAGGCAAGCATGGAGGTATCTGCACTGAAGAAGAAGGGCAGCAATGATGAAGCAGAAAAAATGATAATGCAGCTAAGCGAAATAAAAGAAAATATAGAAGAAAATGATGCCAAGGTATCAAAGCTTGAGTCTGACATATACAGAATACTGCTTTCGCTTCCAAATGTGCTTCACGATTCAGTGCCATACGGAGCTGATGAAAGCGAGAACGTTGAGATAAAGAGATATAGGGAACCATCCAAGAGGATAAGCAGGAACCATGAAGAAATAGCGCTTAATCTGGGCATGCTGGACATAGAAAGGGCAGCTAAGATTGCAGGGGCGAGGTTCTATTACCTTAAAGGCGATCTTGCCCTTTTGGACCTTTCCGTATCGAGGTTTGCATTAGATTTCCTGGCAAGCCGCGGCTACACTCCTGTCATACCTCCGTTTATGATGCGGGAGGATGCATACAAAGGGGTAACTTCGCTTGAGGATTTCGATAATGTGCTGTATAAGGTAGGCGGCAATGAAGATGGCAAAGACCTTAAGATGATAGCCACTTCTGAACATCCGATTGCCGCAATGTACATGGACGAGATACTGGAGAAGGCAAGGCTTCCTATAAAGTATGCAGGCATTAGCCCATGCTTCAGGATGGAAGCTGGAACGCATGGCAAGGATACCAAGGGTATCTTCAGGGTGCACCAGTTCCATAAAGTGGAGCAGTTCATATTTGCAAAACAAGACGAATCATGGAGGCTCTTTGATGAGATGCTTGCCAATTCAGAGGATATATTCAAAAGGCTTGATATACCGTACAGGCTGGTAAACATATGCACAGGAGACATAGGCATAGTGGCTGCGAAGAAGATAGATATAGAGGCATATATGCCTTCTCAAGGCACATATAGGGAAGTTGTCTCGTGCTCCAACTGCACGGACTGGCAGTCGCTCAGGCTCAACATAAGATATGATGAGGATGGGGAGAGGAGATTTGTGCATACGCTCAATTCTACCGCAGTGGCAACCACGCGCACCATAGTGGCAATAATAGAAAACTATGCCAATGACGATGGGACAATAACTGTGCCTGAAGCCTTAGTTCCTTATATGGGCAAAAGAATCATAGGAAAGTAGATAATTATGAAAACAGACTACAGCGTTTTGAAGGAGATAAAGAGGCTTAAGTCAATAAAAGGCTCAGGCACAGAATTAATCAGCGTATACATGCCTGCAGGCATGCCCATATCCGATGAGACCAACAAGCTTAGGGAAGAGTACAGCCAATCATCCAATATAAAGTCAAAAACCACAAGAACCAACGTTCTAAGTGCAATAGACAAGATAATGCAGTACCTCAAGCTTTTCAAGGAAACCCCGAAAAACGGCTTAGTGATATTCTGTGGAAACATATCGAGCGTATCAGGTAGGGAGGATATACAGTTATTCTCGATAGAACCTCCTGTGCCGCTTAAAGTCAATATATACAGGTGCGATTCCACATTCCTTTTAGGCCCTATAGTGGACATGGTTGAGACCAACGACATATATGCGCTTCTTGTAATGGATGGAAGGGAGGCTACGCTTGCATCACTCCGTGGATCGCATATACAAATAGTGAAAAGGATAACCTCTATGGCTCATGCAAAAGTAAGGAAAGGGGGGCAGTCAGCAGCAAGGTATGAGAGAGCGATAGAGGAGAGCATAGATGATTATTATAAGCTTGTTGGAGATGCAATAAACACGTTATTCAGTAGATATGACTTTAAAATAAAGGGGCTCATAATTGGAGGGCCAGGGCCTGCAAAGGAAGGATTTGTGAAAGCGAATACGCTAAATTACCAGATAAAGATAATAGGCATCTTTGACAATGGATATACGGATGAGACAGGGCTCCAGGAGCTTCTGGACAAGGCTTCGGAACTGCTCAAGGAGCAGGAGGCTTTGCAGGAAAGGAAGATTCTTGAAAGGTTTATACAGGAAATCGCAAGGGGAGGGCTTGCAACATATGGATATGAGAATGTCAAGGGCGCACTCCTTGCAAATAAGGCTTCGACATTAATAATAAACAAAGACCTTGATGCATATATGGTTACATACAAATGCAACAACGACGGGCAGACATTCGAGAAAATAGAGCAGGGAAAGGCAAGGGAGCAGAAGCACTCGTGCGGAGGCAACCTGGTAATAATAAATACACGCGATATAATTGAGGAATTGATAGACCTGGCAGAAAACAGCGGCGCGGAAATATCCCTAGTTTCTGATGAAAGCTCATATGGCAAAGAATTTCTTATGGGATTCAAAGGGATCGGTGCATTGCTTAGGTACAAGTAAGATTTTGCTTTCCCAATTGCTGATTTGCAGAATGCCTATTTGCCAATAACTGTGGCCCCTCCGGATTCCTTGTCCCTGTCAAGAACATATACCTGGGCTGCAGCTGATTCCCTAAGTGCGTCATCGTGCGTTATTATGAATATCTGGTCTATTATCTTTGGCAAAGTCTCGTTGAATACAGTGACGAGCTTGTTGATTCCGGCCCTGTCAAGATTGTGGGTCGGTTCGTCGAGTATTATCCACTTGAGATTAGGGACAAGCACAAGGCTGAATGCAACCTTCAGCGCCAGGCACGCTGTGCTTCTCTCGCCCCCGCTCGCCGTCGCGTCTACCTTCTCCCATCTCGCGCCATTCTTTCCTACCAAAACCTGCAAGACATAATCATCTGATGAGACGTCCAGCCTCAGCGATGGATAATCCCTATACGGGTATATCTCAGGCCATATCTCTTCGAGTATGTTGTTTATAGAGGAAATAAGCATTGTCCTAAGCTCTATCTTTGTTTCTTCCAATGATTCCTTAAACTTTGAGATGCTTTCTACAGCATCTTCCTTTTTCCTTAAATCGAGTTCCATCTTTTCTATGACATCTATCTGCCTTCTCTTGTCGCCTATCTGCGCGTCTTTTTCAAGCAAAAGCATCTTCATTCCTGATATTTCGGACAATATGGAGCTATGTCTCGAATTCAGCTCGGTTACCTTATGTTGCATCGAATCGAGGATCTTTTCGTCCACATTGATAGAAGAGCGCTCTTTCTCCTTTGCATCTGCGGCTTTCCCCATTGCGTCTATCTCCTTCTCATACATCGCCTTTCTCGAAAGCTCCTCTTTTGCTATTTTGAGCGAATTCTCTTCCTTCAGCGTTGCATCGTAATCCTCCCTCGCCTTCCTTCTCTCATTCTCTATGGTTTCCAATTCCTTTTTTGCTGATTCAAGTTTTCTTCTGCCCTGCTCTATAATCTCATTAGTGCTTGAATATTCCTTGAGCCTCTCCTCTGCAATTTTTATTTCGTTAAGATCATCGGTAATTTTCTTTACATATGTGCGTTTCCCTTCTAATTCCGCCTCATGCCTTTTTGTATCTGCCTTTACCGCCTCCGTCCTCTCCCTTTTTCCTGCGATAAGCCTTGCCTTAAGCTCCTCGCTCAGCTCCCTTTCGCATAATGGGCATTTTGCAAAATGCTTATCAAGCTCTGCAATCCACTTAATTAAATCTGATTCTTCCGCCTTTAATGATGCCAGCGATGTTTCTAGTTCGCGTATATGATTGGTCTCATCTTCCAATTTTTTTCTTATATCATCGAATGGCATTCCATTAAGCTTCTCTTCAATGCGCCTCCTTTCTTTCATGTCCTTTTCTGCACGGGCGATCTGCGATTCCAGTGCGGCTATCTCCTTTCCCTTTGATCTCTCGCTATCGGCAAGCTCCTGTTCCCTTTTTCTTGCATCTTTCAGCATGGCGGATACTTTTAACATCTTGCTCTCTGTTTCTTCAAGGGTGCCAAGTTTCTTCCCCTCTATCTTTTTTATGTCCTTCAAAGCAAAATCTATCTTGCTCCTTAATTCGGCTATCTCGTTTGCAATCTTCATCTTTTTATTGCTCAGTTCTTTTAGGGAAACGAGCCTCCCTTCCGCCTCTTTCATCTCTGCAGATATCTCAATTATTTTCTTTTCGGAGAGGGTAATGCCATCATTTAAATTTTCCCTTTCTTTGCGTAGCAAATCCAACTGCCCTTTTATATCGCCTATATTGAATTTTTCTATTTCCCTTTTTTTCTCCTTGATTATATCCTTTATCCTGTTGACCAAAGTGGTTGCATTATCTGAGGATATTGCAAATTTGTCAAGTCCGAAAAGCTCGTCCATCTGCTTCTTCCTCTCGCTAGACCTTAGGTTTAGGAAATTGTCTAGTTGGTTCTGCTCGGAATATACCGCCCTTGAGAACACGTCATAATCTACCTTGAGCGCTTTTGCTATCTCCTCATTCACGCGGTCTGGCTGCGATTGCAGGTAATCGCCGTTTTTCTTAAGGGTTGCCTGTGCGCTTTTGTTCTGGTATATCCTTCTCTCTACAGTGTACTCATCGCCGTTTGCCGTGAACACAAGTTTGGCGTATGCCTCTTTCTCCTGCTCAGGAACATTCCTTATTATTCCCTGGAGATTTACTCTGTTGTGCTTTGCCGAAGGGAACGTTCCAAAGAGAGAGAATGAGATTGCATCAAGCACGGAACTTTTGCCTGCGCCCATCTTGCCTATCAGTATATTTGTGCCCTTCTGGAACTCGAGCTTTGTGTGTTTGTGAGTCTTCCAATTGGTCAGCTCAAGCGATTTTATCATAAGACCATCTAGCGATATTACGATATGCAAAAATAATTATAAGAAAGAGTATCCAAGGCTATATCTTAAGCTACCAGATGCCTCAGGTCAGATTTGAACTGACGACCTTCCCGTTTCCGTTTTTAACCAGGCTTCTTCTAAAAGCCTGCCTTCAGCGGGACGCTCTCCCGGACTGAGCTACTGAGGCGCGAGCGATATTGTACGTGTGGCATCCTCCCATCCGCAATCTGCTCGGGCTTTCTTTGCGTCATGCAATTACTGCATCCGGCAAAGGATGCATTTTATCGGTCAACGAAACCGTCTCCTTCGAAACCTTTTGGCAGAGGCCATGGCAAACAGGAGTACAATCCCTGGAAACTTCTCTGCTCGCAAGGCCTGCCCTGTCTCGTCCTTGTTTAGGCATTCTAGCAACATTCATGCTTATATACCTTTTTGCTCGCTTCCGTTCCACGATTGAAATCCGCGGATTTTCCCGCTATGATTATATAGGCGTCGCCTGATAAATGCATATTATGCCTGAGGACCAAAGATGGCACGCTCTGGGCTCTTCCGCAGATTTTGTCAATCTTGAAGGCATAGAGTTCAGGGAGTACCAGTTCAACATAATAAAGTCGCTTCTCAATGGAGAGAATACCCTAGTAATCCTTCCGACCGGGCTTGGCAAGACATTAATCGCCATATTTACCATAGCCAACATCATATCAAAAGGAAAAAAGGCAGTGATACTTGCGCCTACTAAGCCATTAAGCGAACAGCATTATTCCACGCTCAGGCGCTTCCTCAGATTGGATGAAGATTCCATAGTTTTGCTTACTGGAAGCACTTCATCGGAAAAGAGGAAAATAATAGAGAATAGCTCAAAAGTGATAGTTGCAACGCCTCAGACAATAATGAATGACCTTAAAAAAAACTTCTTATCCCTAAATAATTTCGGGGTTGCAATCTTTGATGAATGCCATCATGCAGTGGGAAAGTATGCATATACATATATAGCGAACGAATCCGTGCTAAACGATGTGCAGATAGTAGGGCTTACAGCATCGCCGGGAAGCAGGAAGGACAAGATAAAGGAGCTGCTGAATACGCTGAACATTAACAATATAGAAATAAGGACGCACAACGACGCAGACGTGGCAAAATACGTGATGCATAAAACTTTCCAGGTTGTAGGGGTAAAGAAGAATGAAGAAGTTGAAAGGATATGCGCTTACTTGCGCCCTGAGATAGAAAGCAATATGGGAAAGTTAAGGGGATTGGGACTCATGCCATTCAAGCGTTTCGAGTCAATGCCTAAAGGAATGCTGATAAAGATCGGCGATGACATAAAGAAATTATATGCTAAGAACTACAGGTTCGCGGCTATAACGAGCTATGTGAAGCTTCTGAACCTGATACACGCATACGACCTTGTAGAAACAGAGGGTTTCTACCCTTTCCTGCAATATACAAAATCTCTGGAAGAAAGAGAGACGAAGAGCAAGGCGCTTTCGAGCCTGCTTGCAAGCGATGCGGTAATGTCTGCGAAGCATGCCGCAGAGGATTACATCAAAATAGGAAAGGAGCATCCAAAGGTATATTCTCTTGTAGATGTGCTGGCATCAAGGATGCATAAAAAGGCAATAGTATTCGCACAGTACAGGTCTACAATCAAGATGCTGGTAGACAGGCTAAATGACAGAGGATTTAACGCAAGGGCATTCGTTGGGAAGAAAGAAGGGATTACGCAGATACAGCAGAAGCAGGTGATAGAAGACTTCAGAAACAATGCGTTCAACGTGCTGGTGGCAAGTTCCATAGGCGAAGAAGGCCTTGACATACCCACAGTAGACGTTGTTGTGTTCTACGAGCCAATAGCAAGCGAGATAAGGAACATACAGAGGAAGGGAAGAACAGGAAGGCTTTACGATGGAGAGGTTGTAATCTTGGTAACGGAAAATTCCAAGGATGAAATTTATTTCAGGGTGTCGCAGAAACGGGAAGGGAAGATGCTTGACATAGTGGTAAAGCTGAAGAAGGAGTTGAAGGCCGAGAAGAAGATTGAAAAAGAGATATTCAGAGGACAGAAGCTTCTTTAACAATATAAGCGGGAAAACCCGCGTCATTCATGGATGTGGGATATATATACCTTATATATACCTTATTACCCCATAATTCTATATAAGTGTTTCACTCTGGAAATCCATGCCGCTTGCAAGCGGGTGGAGATTGTTATATCATTCTAAATATTATGTCATGATCATATGGAAGAAAAAATAAAACCTGGAAATTGGGATACTTCAATTATAATAGAATCAGACGTGCACCGAGTTGTAAATATTGATGATCTGAAACCAGCAGAAAATGTATGCCAGCAAACACTCAAAGAGATAGCTTCTTTAAAAAGGGTTAGCATGGCATATGTGGCAATGGACTGGCGTGCAGCCTCTTTACCCCACAGACACCAAAATACGCATGAAGTATATTTTATACTGAATGGGGAAGGAGTCATGCATGTAGGATTGTGGGGCATAGATGTTAGAAATGATATTTGCGTGGTTATTCCTAAAGATACTGTGCACTTCCTTGAAAATTATACTTATATGGGTAATAAGCAGTTAACACATCTGGTTTTTGCATCTCCGCCATTTGATAAAAACGATGTAAATGTAGAAAATACTTACCGGAATAGAGTACCCAGTTATTTTACATTTGCTGAAGGAGGTACTAATTCCAAAAATGAAAAATACCCTTTGACATTCTACAAGTATGGAGGCCCTGAACGGGATGAGTCTTTAAGTTTAAGTGCAACTCATCATAACCCTGAACTGGATAAGTCTTCAAGTTTAAATACAATTGATGGCACAGAAGCATATGAATTGGTGCGGGAAAAAGAGATTAGTATATTCGGAAAGAAATACCCTGTAATGAATGACCTTGGATTCTCGCTTGTGCTTGGCATTCTTTCTGCAGGAAGGAAAGCAGCAATCCATTCTCACAAGGAGAGCGATGAGATATATTACGTGCTTAATGGAGTAGGAAGAGTATGCATAGGCAATTCAGAATACGATGTTAGACAAGGATCAGTGGTATATGTGCCTAAAGGAAATATGCATTCACTTCAGAATTTAAGCGAGACCGAGTTATTGAGGGTACTTTGTGTAACTTCTCCGCAATACGAGAACAGAGATATGTATATCATATAGCCTTGATTCAATAGGCAGTGGCAATAGCTAAATGGTGTTTTTTGCGTGACCTGCTTTTACAGTGAAAGTGTGCTTCATTGTCGAGATTAGGTGAATCAGTGAAACCTGCATTATTCCTTGATAGGGACGGTACGCTCAACGTAGATTGCCCATACTGCAACAGCAGCGAGAAAACAATAATGTATGATGACATATTTGTGCCGCTGGAGGAGCTCTCCAAAAAGTACTATATAATAATAATCACAAACCAGTCGGGAGTAGGCAAGGGCATCATAACCATGGCTCAGCTTGACGAAGTGAACAACAAAGTAAAGGTGGAGATAGAGGGAAGGGGAGGCAGGGTGGATGCGATATTCTGCTGCATACACAAGCCGGAAGACAAGTGCGAATGCAGGAAACCGAATACAAAGCTGCTTAGCCTCGCCTTCAGCAGCTTCAGCATAGACCGCGAGCACTCTTTCGTCATAGGAGATGACGACAAAGACATGGTTATGGCAAGGAACTTTGGAATCAGGGGAATAAGAATAAGGAGGAAAGGAGATGAAAATGGGGATTATTTTGCACAAGATTTTTATAAGGTTTTAGAGGTAATAAATGGTACGTAGTTTACCTGTTGATTGTTGAGCAAATGGCAAAGAAGATGGTATTATCAAGGGCTCCGCTGAGGATAACTTTTGTAGGGGGCGGAACAGACATACCAGAATATTATAGAAGATACGGCCCAGGGGTATCCATAGCCGCATCGATAAACAAGTACGTGTATATCAGCATTCACAAAAATTTTGAGCAAACGATAAAGCTTTCATATTCAAAGATAGAGATAGCCGATTCTGTAGACGACATAAAGCACCCTTCAATAAGGGAAGCGCTAAGGATGCTAGATATAAGGAAAGGGGTGGAGATACATACAGACGCGGATGTGCCTGCCAACGGCACAGGGCTTGGAGCAAGCAGCAGCTTTGCCGTAGCCCTCTTAAAGACTTTGCATGAATGGAAAGGAGAGGAGGTTTCCCAAAAGGATCTTGCCGAGGAGTCCATAAAGATCGAGAGGGAGATACTAAAGGAGCAGGGAGGAAGGCAAGACCAATATATGGCAGCATTGGGGGGATTCCAATTCCTCCAGTTCAATAAGGATGGTAGCGTAGATAATACTGCAATAAATATGGATAGCAAAAGCCTAGATGAACTGAAAAGCCATTTGCTGCTGCTTTACACAGGCATAGAGAAGCCAAATGCCGGAATCCACGGAAAGATGGGAGAAAGCGTTGACGAAAATGCAGGAGTATACAGGAAGATGGTCGACCTTGGATATAAGATGCTAGATGACCTTTCAAATAATATATGGCAAAATACCGGAAGATACCTGCATGAGAATTGGCTATTGAAGAAGATAACGCATGGCCTGGATAATCCAATAATCGATGATTATTACAAGATAGGCCTGGATGCCGGGGCGGAGGGAGGAAAGGTAATGGGCGCAGGAAGCAGGGGGTTCATAATGTTCTTTGCAGCTCCCGAATGCCACGAAAAGATAATCAAGGCGCTGCCCGGGCTAAGATATGAGCCTTTCGATTTTTCAAGCGAAGGTGCTAAGATAATTTATAGCGAAGAATAAGCAGTTTCACCACTGCTACAAGGGCAGATTTTCCTTCATTGCCATATGTGCTTTTTATTGCTTCAGAATACTGGGTATTTGCCCATCATTATCTCGCTTGTGAGCTCCCCTATGTTATCTAGCCTTTCTTCCCCAAGCGAATGTATCTCTTTCTTCAAAGAATCGAATCTTGCCGGATCATTGGCTATGATGCTAAAGCTCAGGTTCCTAGGGTCATTTATTCTTCTTCCTATCTGCGATACCACGGCTATGTTGCACTCCTCCACCTCTCCCTCGTATCTCTTCACCACTTCCTTCGCAAGCTCGTTCGCAAATATGTTGTAAATCTTGCCGACATGGCTGATAGGGTTCTTCCCGGCAGCTGCCTCGAGGCTCATATACCTGAAGGGAGTTATTATTCCGTTGACCCTGTTCCCCCTGCCAACCGAGCCGTCATCTCCGGATTCGCAGCTCAGCCCTGACTTGGTTATATAAACATCTCCAGCATCTATGACGTCGCCATGGTTTATTATCACTTCGACTTCCCTCCCTGTGTATTTCTTCGAGAACTGGATTATGTCCTCCTTTATCTTCGCTATATTCTCGCGGTATTCCTCCATGCTCTTCACATGATGGGCAACGAATGCTATTGCAACTGTCAGCGTTATCATGTCTTTCTCCCTTATCCCCATTATCTTAACGTCTTCTCCAACTGCAGGCCTGATCTTCTTGTATTCTTTGCTGTTCAAATACATTTCAACGTTTAATACAAGATTTTCCGTTTCGCTGAACGGCGCAAATCCAACGCCGAAAGAAGTGTCATTGGCAAGCGGTGCCTCCCTCCCCCTGATGAATATGCTTGTAAGGTCTGCGCTTCCCCTTGCTATTCTGGATTCAAAGTTTACCTCATTGTCCACATCAAGGAATCTGGTGTTCTCCCTTAAGTATTCCTTTGTGGTGTCTATAGCTATCCTGTTTACATCTATTGCCTTGCCCTCGTACCTGTCTGTTGCCCTTCCTGCAAGTATGACATCTATCTTCTTTGTTATAGTGCCCTTTCCGAAGCCAGCCTCTGCAGCTCCGCCTACTATCAATCCCTTGTCAACATTATGATGCAGCACGAAACCTATCTTGTCTATATATTCCTTGCAAAGCTCTACGCTTATCCTGTCCACTATCCCGTCAATAAGGCTGTCAGGATGCCCTATCCCTTTTCTTTCTACATACTCCATCTCCCTTTTATCCATGGGAAGCGACTCCAACCTGTGTATTGTTATGTTCTTCATATGCTTACCTTGTTTTTTCAAGACAAAACTCTATTCAGTCATCAAACAAATTATCCAGATCTATATCCCCGGAATCCTCTATCTTCTTCTTTATCCCATTCTCAGTGTATTCTGCATACTCCACTCCCCCCATTACCACCATAACCTTTACGGAGCTCTTCTGCATCTCAGGGTCTATTCTCGCCCCCCATTTGAGCATTGCATCTATGCTTATCCTATTCGACACTTCCTGGAAGATGGTCTCTGCTTCCCTTAACGTGAGGTCTTCCCCTCCCACTATATTGACAAGCGCTTTCTTTGCGGTTGATAAGTCTACGTCAAGAAGAGGGCTCTTGAGCGTGCCGTCTATAACGCTTGCAGCCCTTGTCTCAGCAGGCGCAGAATTCACCTCGCCTATGCCTATGACCGCATATCCTGAGTCCTTGAGGACTGCCCTTAAGTCTGCGAAATCGAGGTTGACTAGGCCAGGTTTTGTGACCATCTCTATTATTCCAATGGCTGCATTCGCAAGCACTTCGTCGCAGACTTTGAACGCCATGTTTATCGGCAGGTCAGGCGCTACTGAGAGCAGCTTGTCATTAGGTATTATTATTGTAGTGTCTGTGGCCCTCTTGAGCCTGGCGAGCCCTTCAAGCGCATTTTTCATCCTTGTCTTTCCCTCGCTTGAAAAAGGCAGCGTCACTATGCCTATCGTAAGCGCGCCAGCCTCCTTTGCATGATGGGCTATGACAGGCGCGGATCCGGTGCCTGTTCCTCCTCCGAGGCCGCACGTTACGAATACTATCTGCGCATCGCTTATGATGTGCTTAATATCTTCTGTGCTCTCCTGCGCCGCCTCTTCGCCCCTCTTGGGATCGCTTCCTGCGCCTAGCCCCCTCGTAAGCTTCTTTCCAAGAAGTATCTTCCTGTGCGACTTGGTCTTTGCAAGATGAGGGGCATCTGTATTGGCGGATATTAGCGTCACTCCTTCTATATCCATTTCGTTCATCCTTGTTACTGTGTTTGAGCCCGAGCCTCCTGCGCCTATTACAAGGATCTTCGGTTTTGCAGCCTCTATGAAATTGAGAAGTTCCTGGTCGTCCTCAGACATGTAGGGTTCTGCCATATGAATCTATATTATGAAAAGACCAAGAAATAAAAATATGACTATCAAAATGCATGGCATCAGTAAAAGACCTTCTGTAAGACAGCTTGCATGATAGAAGCTTTTTCAAACTTGTATTTATCTATGCTTGCGTAAAAAATCTTCAATTATTTGGGGAATATAAAAAATTTGAGGAATATGAAAAATCACATAATTAAGATAATGATTAAGAAAAAAAGAAAAAGAAGGCAGGATTATACTGCCTTCAGGTTTGCAGTTGCCATCTGGACGTAATATACATTTGACGATCCAGAGACTGTGTATGCTGACCATATTGCTCCAGATACCAACGTACCTGTATTTATCCCTGAGTTTTGTCCGGTTACAAGAGTTATAGATTGGCTTTGGCCTGAGTTGAATGAACCTAGAGCATTTGCTGCGCCATTGTAAGCAACTCCGTTGAATGTATTACCTGCAGAAAAACCTGGAACCTGTGGTTCGCTGCTAACCTGCGGCACTCCTCCTGATGTTGTGCTTCCTCCTTGCGGCACGAACACTACGTTTGCAGAAGCCCAGTCTATGCCTGTATTCTGGCCTATTGTCACTATCAAGTTTCCTGTAGTATGGCTTAGTATCGGCGATGAGCATAAGAATCCAGAATATGCTACACATGATGTTCCAAGCGCTCCTGCGCCATTGAACACACCTATGTTGAAGAGGACTCCCAACACTACGGCTATGATCAATATAGCCCAACCGTATGTCATCAAGTACTCCATTGCGCTTTGTGCTTTCCGTGTTTTGGCATGTAACGTCATTTTATCACTATCCCCTTTTTTCTTATCTAACAATATACTTAATTAATAATAAATAAGAATGTTTATATGAATTGCTGCGTTTTATATTCTATAAAATAGTACGGAGTTTTCAGCTCGCGTTGCAAAATATTATTGAAATATTCAGTTATTATAGCGTAAAGAGTGGTTGAATGACGGAGAATGATATATTGTCAAGGCACGTAAAGGATGTCAAGCTAAGGAAAGACATGAAGGTTTCTGAGCTCATACAGGAAATGTCAGACATGGGAGGCTTTTCGGGCCAGGAGATGGCAGACGGCATAGAAGCCCTGAGGGCTATGATCGAAGACAATGAATCTTTCAATTTCCTTTCTTTCCCTGCGGACATAGTGTCAACAGGCCTCCGCGGAGTGCTTGCCGGAGCAGTAAAGTATTTCGATGCGATAATAACTACATGCGGAACCCTTGACCACGACATAGCAAGGGCTTCTGGGGGCAAGTATAGCATAGGCAGGTTCGAGGCGGACGATGCAGAGCTGCACAGAAAGGACATATACAGGCTGGGAAATGTTTTCATAGGGAAGGAAAATTACGGCATGGTGCTTGAAGAAGAATTCAACAGAATCATGAATGATATATATTCTGAAGAGGGTCACAAGACTGAATTCAGCGCAAGCGAGATAATAGCGGAATTCGGAAAAAGGATAAATGACAGCGGCTCTATAGTGCGCCAGGCATACCTGAATAAAGTGCCTATATATAATCCAGGCATACTTGACGGGGCATTCGGCACCCAGATGGTGCTTTTCTCGCAGGACCATAATTTCAAGCTGAACCTGCTCAAGGATGAGCTAGAGCTCAGCAACATATCTTTTGACCATAAGGTCACTGGAGCACTGATGGTTGGCGGCGGAATAAGCAAACATCATGTCATATGGTGGAACCAGTTCAAAGGAGGCCTCGATTATGCAGTATACATAACTACGGCCTCGCAATACGACGGAAGCCTTTCTGGAGCTAGGCTTACGGAAGCGATCTCATGGGGTAAGGTGAAGGAAAAGGCAAAGCAGGTTACGGTAGACGGAGACGCAACGATAATACTCCCTATCATGTTCTCTGCCCTCAACCTAATCTAAAACCCCTGTACAAAAGTAATAAAACCTTTTAAGTGGCAGATAATTACTATGCCCGCAGAAAATTTCAAGGATAATAATTACGGAAATTCTGTGCCTGTGGATATCTTGATTAGGCAAGCGGTGCAATTACTAGAGAAAAAAGAATTCATAAAGGCAATAAATGTATGCGCATACGGCATTATACTTTGCAAGAAGAACAATGACGAGAAAGGCAGGCATGCGATGACCGCACAGGCTGCCCATGTTGCATATATTGCAGGCATATACAATATGTCGGAAGGCAATCTGGATAATGCCCAGAAGTTCTTTTATGAGTGTATTGTATATTCATCCAAAAATCAAGACCATAAATTAGCGTCTACTCTGCTTTTGAAGTACTTTGTAAGAAGGAATTAGATGGATATGTTTAGGAACAGAGAAAATGAGCATGAAGGAGACGCTGAATTCAAGGCGTCGCGCAGTTCTTTTATATTCGTTCTTGCAATAGGCATTGGAGATTACAAATATGCGCGGGAGCAGCTCATAGCGCTAAAAGAGGCTGTAGATAAGGCCATTAACTCTGCTGATGCCAAGAGCGACTCCATGCACGACATGCTAGTGCATTATATGGAAGAGAACGACGAGTCAAAGGCTGCGGTATGGCTAAAGGGCTATATAACTTCGATACTCTCATGCTATGATTCTATATATTATTCCAAGATCGCACAATTGCTTGGCAAAGACAAAATATTGCAAATCTGCACATCAAACAGGAAGCTGATAAAGGCGAGCATGGAGATGATCAGATATTTTCCGGAAGATTCGTCTGCAGTACTCAGGAAGATATGCCTGAAGAAATTCGTTGACATGGAAACGCATGTGTCAAACTTTGCCTCTGCGTACGAAAGATATATAGTGCATGAAGATATAGGGAAAGAGAGGAGGGAGTAGGCTGCAGCTTCGGCTAAAACCTGTGGCCATTGCATAATAATGGAAGGCAATTCATCCCATATTGGAAACCCAATTGAAAACCATGCAAGTCTGCATTCAACGATACGTGAAGCCAAATCCGATGCCCAAACCAGATACCAAAATTACGTCATTTGCATAATAGCATTTTGCATTTTATAAATCTAATTGCATATTATACTTGCTAAACAAATGGAGGTTACATGGAAGAAAACCGATATAATGAATGCCTATCAGAATTTAAAAAGTCGTATTTCGTAGGAAGTTCCCATTCTTTAACAGAAGAATGCCTAAAAATCGTCAGGAACGAGCAATTGGACAGAATGCAGAAACATGAACTTATGGGATTTGCAATGCAGGCGCTAAGACAGGACGCGCATATGCTGTTGTGGGAAAACAAAAATGTGGGGAAAGCGGCGGAATATGGAAAAGCTGTAGAGGTTTTCTTTAGGATGCTTGAGCTTTCGCTGGAATGCGAAGACACCAGGAACTCAAAAGATATATTGGAGTATATAGGCACAGTATGTGAATTTGCGGCTGAAGAATCGTTGAAGAAAGGGTTTGAGTCTATGCAAAAAGCAGACGAAAAGGATGGATATGACAGGACAAGGCTTCTCGATGATTGCATACACTTTTGCATAGAAGCACAGGAATATTGTGAGATAGCCAAGAAGATAGGAAGCACAGAGCTTTATTATTTCCAGCATTCCAGAAGCCTTCCTGTATATTCAACTGCAGATAAGATGATTGCAGATTCAGTGAAGGCATTGTCCAAAAATATACTGGTTGACCCGATAAAGTACTTTGATCTCTATCTTATGCCTATATTGAGGGAGCGCGATAGCAAAGTAAAGAAGAGATTGGATAGTGTATCCGGAATTATAGATGCCGTGAAGAAGGTGCAGGAAGAGAATTGTGATTGCAAAATAGGGTGATATCTACATGGATGAAATAATATCTATAAAGAATAACTATTCCAAGGGGAAGTCCATAGAGATTGTGAAGCAGTGCTTCGACCTGCTCAGAAATGGCCAGCTTAACGATGAAAAGTGCATACAGGAAGTATACGAATTTGCAAAAAGCGCACTTAGGGATGATGCAGGGGCGTTTCTTGAAAGCAAAAGATATGGAGGGGCATTGGAGTACCTGTTGCTTCAGCTTACGATAATGCTGAAGTCCGACAGCGAAGAGAGCTGCAAGAATATGCTCAAGTTTATAGGTGTAGTATGCGAGATGGCAACTAATGAGTACATATCATATGGAGACATGAACATGGATTTATTTGGCAGGGAAAGCCAAAAAGATAAAAAGATGATCATGCTTGAAGGCAGCATTAAGTGCTACAGCCATGCGGCAGAATTTTATGCATTGGCAAAGATGATAGGCGTTACGCCGACTTATCCGGAGTATTCTGGAAAAGATGCAGATTCGGCAATTAACATGAAGTTGCGCGAGGCAGCTCTTTTGTATGCAAACCTTGCCGGGATTAACTCCCCAGAAAACTATGTTGGGAGAGTTATAGAAGGCAAGACGCTGCTTGTGGAAGGCCAGATAAAAAGGTGGATGGAAGTAATAAATCGCCTCCAAATCAAGTAGGAATAGCAGCATGCAGGAGCGCTGTTGGCATGTTTGCTGCTTGCTTGTCAGGATAAAAGGCACACGAATTTATATCAGCTTCCAACCAACCCAAAGTTTACACTAGGCATCACGCCGTTGGGAGGGTAGGCACGGGCGACCATTAAAGCCCAAGAAGTTATGTCTGATGTTGAACCAGAGTAAGGAAACAGCTCTATTGCATTAAAAGAGGTATATGTAGTATCTGAACCAGTAACTTTATTAGATGATGAGCTTGCGTCAAGAGTGTTCTGCCATGGCTCTACCCAGCCAGTCATAGAGCCTCCTGATACATATTGAAACTCTAAAGTATACCAAGTGCTTGCTGATTGGGAGTAAGATACAGATGTAAGAACTCCAAAAGTAGTCCCAGTTATTTTCCATAAATTAAAATCTACATTAGTATTTGCTCCTGGGTCAACAACATAACCATCCCACTCTCCTGCTGTTGTTGAACCTGCTCCTAAGCCAATATCATAGCTTTGAGCATCTGACTTAACCCAATCAGTAATTATGTAATTTGATGGAAGAGTTGAAGCTAAATTGATAAAATCAAAATCTTGTCCAGTAGTTCCTGTCCACGTAAGTAAGGGTTGATTTACTCCATTTGGTCCTGTTGTAGTTGTTATACTATAATATGATGTTCCTAAATGCGATGAGGATATAGGGTTGTTTTGCATATTAAAGTAAGCCAAAAAAACGCTCGCCCCGTCGTCGTATTGAGCGTAGGTTGAGCTGAGCTGTGGAGCCTCGCCGATTGTCTTACCATTGAACATGTTAACGCCTTTTGGCGCAAAGCTCATGTAAATCAGCATCTCCCCACCAGCTGGTATAGGCTTATTCAGCTTAAGCCAGTATACCGTGCTTGTGCTTGAAGAACCGCTTGTGCTGCACGTAGAGCTGCAGCTTTCAAGCCAACTGGGTATTATGGTTCCATTTGCATATGAGAAATATACATTGTCAAGGTTTGTATCCTCATAGTTTGAATATGTTGCGCTATCTACAGTCACCATCTGCTGAAACGGCACAGGAGTGGGCAATGACTGCGTATTTGTGAGCGTTACCACTACATGGTATTGCCCATTGCCTAATGGTGTGGGAGTTGTAAGTCCGAAAAGCTGGAATATATTTGCAATATTGAAAATACTAGTAAGTTCAGACAACACTTGATTACTGCCAGGCGTGTATCCAGCAAGATAAAAATATGGAAATGTCACATTGTATGCAAGTCCATCATTTCCGCTGCCGGAATAATCCCTTGCATTGCCATTGAGAGGATACCATGCTGCAAGACTGCCATCATTAAGCGGAAGCCCTGTTATACCTTCTTTATATAATGTTGATATTTGATTTGAATTAAGTGATCCGTTATATATTTGAAGATTCGCAATATCGCCATTCCAATAATTGCCAAGCAATCCCCAATTGCCAATAGTATAGTATGGTGTGCTGATAGCACCTTGTCCTGTACCTATTGTTTGAACCAAAGTCTGCTTTGTGCCATTAATATAGATAAAACTGTTTCCTGTATAGTATCCATTATAGAATTCTGCAACTACGTTTACCCAGTGATCATTAAGCCCGTTTACACTTGCGGTGCTTATCCCATAATAATCTCCATTATCGGTATTGAAGCCAAACACTGGTGGAGTGCATTCCATGCCGCAGCCAACAAGACTATATACATTAAATCCAAATGGCCTTGTGTTGCCTGCAATTGATTGATTCCAAAACATCCAGAATGAAACTGTGTTGTAATCGCCTGAAGCTGTATTTATTTGTGGAGAGAATGAAGGGATATAACTTTTTTTATTATAGCTAAACTTTGCGACTTGAAGAGACTGCTGCAATGCAGAGGCAGGCATTGTAGAAGTGCCGTACAAGTGCGGCAGAGATTGGTTTGTGCATTCTCCGAAGCTATCGCAACCCAGCACTCCTGGTATAGGCATAGTATTGTTTGCTGGATTTCCGCCGTTTATGGAATCGCCGTTATAGCTAGGCATGCGCTTGAATATTGTATTTACAGGTATTCCGTTGTTGCCGTTGCCGCTTTCATCCGTGGTATTCCCATTGAAAGGATACCATGCTGCAAGGGAGTTTGTGTTCAGTGGAAGCCCATCTATCCCTCTTGAATATATCCTACTTATATTATAACTTGAAAGTGACGATCCGTATATTTGCAAATTAGCCATGTTGCCGTTGAAATTTGTTGAAGGGAGCGTTCCACATTCTCCCAAATAAATATTGCTATTGCCATCAGTAAGGCTTGGGGTTCCAGAGTATGATCCAGATGAAACTTCGTTTCCATTAAGATAAAGAGACCACCCCGAAGTTGCTATGTCTACTGCAACGTTATACCAGGTATTATTGCTGAACACATATTGATAATTTATGTCTGTAGCAAGCCATGTACCTGTACCTGTTCCTACATCCCCGTGCAGCCCATATACTCCTGAGTTATAGCCTGCGCTTATAAGCTGCATGTCAAATGTGGTATCTGTAGGGCACCTTGAGTTAACCATCTCTTCATCGTATTTCACAGATTGTGACAATGAAGGGTTGAACCACCAGCTCAGCGCAAAGTTTCCAGTAAGAGCCAAGGACTGAGAATGAGGTATTATTATATTTCCATTTCCATCGAAATATGCTGATTGTGTATTGTACCCTGATATTTTGAATATTCCATGAGAGCTCTCCGCGCCAATATTGTTATCCGCACGATCTATATATGAAGGCATGAATTTAGATGGGAAGAACTTTCCATTTGCAATGCTTTCTATGAATCCGTCTCCATTGTTTCCATCAAGATTAATTGCATCCAAGCCGGGTCCGTAAAGCAACACCTTCATACCTGTCTTGAAAGCGCCGGCGAGCGCGAAGTTTCCAGAATATACAAGATACGCGGAATTAGGCGTTGTTTGCACATTTATGGTATTAGATATTACTCCTGCAACATTATTCCCTATTTGGCAGTTCAGCCCAGTTATGTTTACGGCATTGGAAGTTACTATTATTATGCTGTGATTCATAGGGGCTGTGTTAAATGGGGATATTACATTTGCCTCTACTGCCGCACATGATGAAGGGCCGGAGTATATGACCGTGCCGTATGCAAACGAAGGGCTGCCTGATACTGCATATACGCTTGCAGTGGGGCTCTCATAATAGCTTCCGGATACAAGATCGCCTTCGGCGCCTACTATTGGCAATTGAGATGGAGATGCAAAAGATATTGGAGAAAAGACACCCTGCTGCGCTTCCAGTGGATCCGCAGTGCCATTAAGGGGTATCGTTGCCTGCACAGGTATTGAATAAGAATACGTTCCGCCCCCCCCCCCCCCCCCCCGGCTTTTTGT
>JAJYWY010000026.1 GCA_021791245.1 Microcaldota archaeon | reverse complement strand
TTGGGCATAGTTCTTCTATGTCTTTTATTGTATAATTTACTTTTTTGAGAAGTGTTGATGCTGTGGAAAAATTTTCATAGTAAAAAGAGTTTGCCTTAAACTCTTCAAGTGCATCTTCGAATAGTAAAAATAATGCTTCGGTTTTTGATGCGTTAATGCATTTTTTGTATTCGTCGCGGTCGAGGTTGCCTTTTTCCTTTGGCACTCTTACTGCCTTTGAAAGTGTATTAAGGATGTCAGAGTCTATTTGCATTTGCTGCTTTGCTTGTTTTTGTTCTTCCATTGGTTTACCCTTAGTTTACTTTCTTTCCCTCGCAGAAGATCGCTGCTTTTGCATTGTTACTTATACCCTTTATCTCTCCATTAACTTTTATCTCGCCGCCTTCGGAAAATATCCCAACATATTTGCCGGCGTTGCCATCTACAATTATGCTGCCGCCTTCCATTGGGTGGCCAGTATATTCGCCGGCGTTGCCGTGGATTGTGATGCTGCCGGATTGCATGAATTCGCCGGTATATTTGCCGGCGTTGCCATCTACAATTATGCTGCCGTCTTCCATTGAGTAGCCAGTCCGATCGCCGGCGTTGCCGTGGATTGTGATGCTGCCGAATTGCATGAATTCGCCGGTATATTTGCCGGCGTTGCCATCTACAATTATGCTGCCGCCTTTCATGGACCGACCAGTTGCATCGCCGGAGTTACCGTGGATTGTGATGCTGCCGGATTGCATGGACTGACCGGTATAACCACCCACACTTCCTTTGATTATCAGGTTGCCGCGTGTGAGACAATAGCCTAAATAATTCACTTCAATACCTGCAAAATCCAGAACTATCGTGTCTGTTTCCTTGATTATTTTGTTGATTGCCGCGGAGATGAAGATTCCTATTGAAGTTGTTTCATTAGCATAAGATTGAGAAAGAATTGGGCATAGTTCTTCTATGTCTTTTATTGTATAATTTACTCCTTTGAGAAGTGTTGATGCTGTAGAAAAATTTTGATCGATAAAAGAGTTTGCCTTAAACTCTTTAAGTGCCTCTTCGAATAGTAAAAATAATGTTTCGGTTTTTGATGCGTTAATGCCTTTTTTGTATTCGTCGCGGTCGAGGTTGCCTTTTTTCTTTGACACTCTTACTGCCGTTGAAAGTGTATTCATGATGGTATTGTCTGCCTTAAACTTTTCCATATTTTCACGTTTAACCGCATGTTCTTTTAGATACCTAATCCTGGAAGCTTTGCACATGTTCAGATATGCGGCTTGAAGCGCTCTTTTTCAAATCTATTGCCCGTTTTCCCATCCTGGCAGTGTTTTGCCCATGTGCCGCCTATTTATCTGTGCTTTCATTGGCGCTTCCCTGCTTTCCCAGCATCTGAAGGGCATGCGCAAATATCGGATGGTCGTATTCGTTTGCGTATTTTTGGATTTTTGCAAAAAACGCTCTGGCTTTTGCAAGATGTTCTTTTCTATTTTTGTCTTCTGGCTCTCTCAGAGCTTCGCCGAGCTCGTTTATTCTCTCTTCTTGTTCCGTAAATCTGTTGAAAATCTTCTTCGTGAAGTCTTTGGCGTTTTCAAGCTGCTTTCCGACGCGGTATTTGTTTTCGCCAGCCATGAAATCTCCCGCGAACTGCACTCTATGCCACAGCACATACGGAAGTACAAGCCTTACGTGGTCTTTCGAAACTTCCTTTTCATTTAGATACCATGCAAGCGCTTTTGCATACGCGGAAAGGGACTTGAAGAATCTTTCTGATATCGGTGAGGTTATGGCAGCAAACCCAACTCTAGATTCCTCATTTGCATTGCCGCTTCCCCAATGGCAGTCTCCTCCGCACGCTTTTCCTGGCATGTACTCTCCATGCGTGGGGCATATCGTCTCCGATCTTATGAAAAGCTTGAAGTTATCTCCGGTATCAGCATACTCAATGTTTTTTATCTCTTCCCTTGCAGTAGCTAGCTCTTTTGAAGTGAAACCCTCGCCTATTCCAAGCTGCATTGATATGCTAGCCCTGAATGCATCCGCGAGCTCTGTCAGTTCTGCGATCTTCTTTTGGTATGATTCGCCATTCGCGTCAAGGATTGCCAGCATCTTGGCTGCAATAACCCCGTCTTCTAATATAGATCTGTCTACTTCCTCCATGATCTTGTGGTACATTGGATTTATGGCCGAGGTTATCACTGACACGTCGAATCTGTCAAGCATTGGCGGAAGTATCTCCACGTTGCCTCGGTCCGGCCAATTCATAGTTGCATAGAAAGGGCCTGGTTCAGCCCTTAGGGTTTGGTTCATGTACTCGAAATTGCCCCTGTCAATCCCGTCAAGGAATAGGGACTGCTTTGCGCTTGGCATTCTGTTGAACTCGTCGAATACCTTGGGCGGCATCTGCGCGAACCTTCTCCATAAAAGATTATTCATGTTTGTAAGGTCTGGTATGGCGATATACTCCTCTTTCGTTATCTCGGGGTCTCCCCTTGCCTCGCACGCCATGGTCGCATCGCACGGTATTCCATGTACCAGCGCGATTATCGCTTCTGCAGACGTTGTCTTTCCTCTTCCGAAGTTGCCTGCAGTAAGCTGTTTTCCGTTAATTATCGCCGTAAGCAGGGATATGAGCAGGGTAGGGTCTCTTCCGTCAATTGTATCTTCTTCCCTTGGAGATGATATGAAAAACCTGTCCCTTATACAATCATAGATCGTATTTGCCTTAAGCGCCAGCTTATTTTCGTCTTTTGCCTCTGCATTTTTAATGTGCTTCAAAATCACACCCGCAGTTATAAGTCCTTTAGCTTCCTTTATAATCTTTTCTATGTATTTGTTTATTGTGACGGTTTTTTCTCTGCGACAGACTTCTGCAGGCGCAGCAACAAGCCAATAGACAGTTTGCTAATTGTCCCGTTTAAAATTTTTTTACATCCGAATGCTCGACTTCTTTTAGGAAATCATCTATCCAGCACACAGGAGAATATATCTCTTCCCTCTGTTTTCTTCTTAATTTCAATTCTTTATCATTTGAGATGTCTAGAAGTTCGTCAGATACCTCGCGTAGTTCCTCATAAGTTTTCAGCCCCTGCATCTTTTTCTCTATGCTGGCGAGCTTATTATTTGCGCTTAGTGGAAAAGAATCCTGTTTTGCAAGATCACCAACGTACTTTGAAATACGTGCCCTTAATTGATTAAATTGTGTGTCCTCGGTGCTAATCATTACATTACCCCTTGAGTGCAGCCACGTTCTTTATCTTGTTTATCTTGTTTACAGCGTCGTAGGTTGCAAGCGTAGTATTGTATATGTCCCTTGTCCTTCCCCTTGAAAAGCTCCATATGTCTTTTATCCCTGCGAGCTCCAAGACTGCCTTTACAACGTTATTGGCTACTATTCCTACCCCTCTAGGCGCAGGCTTGAGTATCACATTAGAGCTTCCGCAGATCCCTTCCACCTTAAGCGGCAGGGAATGGCTGGTTCCGCAGCTGCACTCCCAGGATCCGCATCCAAGCTTTACGGGCACCATATTTTTCTTTGCGTCTTTTATTGCGCTAGATATGGCCGGCTTCACCTCTACGTCCTTTGCAGTGCCGACTCCTACGTGGCCGTTCATGTCCCCGACTACAGCTGTAACCCTGTACTTCTGCTTCCTGTTGTTCTTCGTCATGCGCTGCACGCTCGCTATCTCAAGCACTTTTGTGCTCAGCCCAGGGAATAATACGTCTATTATTTCAACCTCCTTTATCGGTTTTCCCATCTCGAAGATCTGTTCCAGGGTTGTTATCTCCTTGTTCTTTACCATCCTGCCTATCTCTGTCTTGGGCTCCCACGAACTCAGATCCACGAGTTCTGCCCTCTCAATATTATTCTTGTTCTTTCGTTTCGGCAATACATCACTTGTTTATCTCGTTCTTTACCTTGTTAAATAGATCATCGATCTTCTCCATGCTGCTCTCATTAACATACATGCTGAATGAAACATTATCACCGCTTTCCCTCCTCTTCTTCGCATACTCCGCAATTCTTCCAGGCATGTAAATCTTCTCGTCGTAATCGAAGCTGCCCTTTATCTTCAGCCCTCCGTCAGCGCAGCCCTTTGCGAATATGAATGGTATGGAGCTGCTTACGCTTGAGCTCAAGCCTATGTCGAGCACAAGCTCGCCGTTGTAGTTTGCATCCCTGGCCTTCTTTGCGAGCAATGCGCCGGTGAGATACGCTGTAGGCCTGTTGCATCTGCTCTGCCAGTTGTATTTTTTGAGCATTCTCGAATCTACGCTAAGCGTTACCTTGTCCCCCTTTGCGTCATACGAGACTATCTGTGCAATTATCCCCTTATTGCTCTTCCTGACCACTACCCTGTCAAGCGAGCTCTTTATGAGGGCAAGCCTCTTTTTGTAGTTTGTAAGGGAGTCTCTTCTCCTCTTGAACTTCAATACTTTTCTTTTCTTTGATTTCCTCGCCATAATAAACACTACTTGTACATGGACCTTGCCTTCCCGTTTATCTCGCTGACCTCCTTGTCGGATACCTGCACTCCCATATCATTTATCTTTCTCAGCAGAGCAGCCTTGTCTGCAAACGATCCTCCTTTCACAAGGAGATAAAGCTTCCTGAACATCATGTTGTCAAACTTGCCCCTGCCTTTGAGCTCGCTGAGCAGAAATCTCTGCGCCCTCACCTTCTTCTCCCAGGTCATGCCGGATCTTGCATTTCTGCTTCCCTTGCGTCTTCCTACCCCTCTTCTTCTCCCCTCTTCCCTCTTCTGCCTTAGTATCTTAGAGTTCATGCTGAGGTTCTTCTTTGCCTTGAGCGCGAATACGGATCCGCCTGATATGAGCCTTCTTACGTCATCCCTTGTTATGGCCTTGCTTATGTCGTCCAATGAGCTTTCCCTTAGCCTTATGGCGCTCTCGCCTCTCCCAAGAATCTGTGCAGCGGTCCTTTTTACAAATGCTATGGTCATTTCTTCACCTGTTCAACCTTGCTTGCGCTTTCCTTCACCCTGTTCACTACCTTTATCTTTTTCTCATCGGCAATCTTCTGGAGCATGGCCTTCTTCCTTATTGAAAGGCTGCCGTAAAGCCTTGCGGCAATGTCCTTACTTCCTGCCAGCGAAAGCATCTCTGCCTCATTGTGGACAAGCCTCTCCATCATTCCGTCAGGCCTTCTGAATCTGGCGTCGTCGCTGTTCTTGTACCCTATCCCAGGCACAGCTCCATATCCCTTCCTCTTTATCCTCTTCTTGTTGTCTATCCCTCTCTGCGCCCTCCACCTGTCAATGACCCTGCTTCTGCTTTTTGCCCCGTAATTTGGCACGTTGAATTTTGGATGAATCTTTTTCCTTGCCATAATCATTCCTCTCTTGATACGTATATTCCGTCCTGGAATACCCTGGAGTCGAAACCGCGCGCCTTGCATGCATTCCTTATGTTTGCCACGGTCTGGCCCACATCGTATGCGTCGGTGCCCTTGACGGTTATATTCTGCCCCTTTACGTCTATTTTAGTGTCTCCCACAATGTCCGCAGATGTGTTTATCTTTCTGCCAAGATAGTTCTTTATCATGAATTTCTTGCCTTTTATCTCTGTAGACATCGGGAAGTGGGAATAAATGATCTCCATCTTTCTCTCTATCCCGTTCTCAACATTGACAAAAGACATTTTTATCTCGTTGGAGAGTGCAGTCTCTATGCGCGCATACTTGTTTAGCAGCATCTTATTTTCGGGATCGCTTATCTTTATTGTCCTTCCGTTGACTTCTATTTTTGCATATTTTGTATTGAATTTCTGCCTGCTGCTGCCAAGCTTTCCCTTGACTACTATATAGTCGCCTTCTATTAAAGCGCTTATATTTTCAGGAACCTCTATCTCTATCATAAAATCATTAATCTCAATATACGTATGCAAGCAGCCTTCCTCCCACTCCATTCTCCTTTGCATCCCTGTTTGTCATTATTCCCTTCGGAGTGGATATTATGAGTATCCCGAAATCCTTGCTAGGTATATACCTAAGCTCATATTTCTGGTATTCGCCCATCTTGACTGAGAACCTCGGCCTTATCACCCCAAGGTTGTTTATCTTCTTTGCAAGCGTAACTTTAAGCTTTGGCATGTTGTTCTGCATGTAACTCTCGTATCCCTCTATATAATTGTTCTTCTTCATTATGTCCAGCACTGACCTTACGAGCTTTGTGTCTGCAACTACGCACGTATCCTTGCCGACTGTTTCGTTGTTCTTTATAGTATTTATCGCATCAGCCAAAATGTCTACCATAAGCATCACGAATATTTGCTGAATCCCAGCTCCTTTGCATGCTCCCTGAAGCACCTCCTGCATATGTACTGTTTGTAGGATCTGATAACCGCGCGCGAGTTTCCGCATATCCTGCATTTCCTGAGCCCTTTCCCTTTGTATTTCAATTCATATGGTATCTTCAAGCATTCACCTATTCCTCGGATATCTTTGCATCGTAATTCTTTTTCAGGTAATCTGCAAGCTCCTCCTTTGTTATTATGCTGTGCTTCTTTCCTATGCTGGAACTGAATCTCTTCCTTGACGACACCCGCTTTCCTCTCCTTGCGAAGCTGGAATTAACATGCATGCCCATCATGCCTATCTTTGGGTCGTATTTTATTCCTGCTATATCTATATATTCCTTTATCCCGAAACTGAGCGTATTCTCTGAAATAGAATTCATCCTGACTACATTGCCTTTCGCATCCAGCATTCTCTTTAGCGCATTGACCGCATCATCTTTCCTTAAGGTAACCATGGCCCCTATTGCCTGGCCCTTGCGGAGCCTTAATGACGGATCCCTCCTTTTTGAATACGTTGCCATAGCTTCTTTCCCTGTTATTTTCTTAAGCAGCGCCTTTGCGTTAGGCAGCATGTTGTCATTGTATCCTATCCCTATATTTATCACTACCTTCTCAAGGAGTATTTCCCTCATCTTGTTGTCTTCAACTGCCATCAGGAGCTCACCACCATAATATTCTCCAGTACAGTCTCGAACTTCTCTCCGTGTTCAGGCTCTATCTCGACTGAAGACGCCCTTAGCATTGTGCCTTTAATTATCTTTCTTATAGTTCCTTTCGCAGGCGCGTGCCTTCCTTTTATTACCACGCATTTCGAGCCGTTGTCTAATTTGAGCACATCTACTATCTTTTTGCCTTCTAAAACTACAGAATCGTTTATATTTACTGCCTTGCCGCCAGCGCCCATAACATCTCCATTGTAAAGCCTTATCATCTCCTTCCTTCCCTTCGATAGGTATTTGCCTACTACCTTCACTTCTTTTTTCGCGACGCCGTCGGCTTTCTCTATTTTTATGCTTCCGTACTTTCCTATACCTATTGAATACGCTTCGTCAGAACCCTTTAGCGAGATTACATCTGAAAGGCCAACAGGATATTTTTCTTCCTTTACCACATCTCCGTTGACCATGACCTTCCCGGATCTTAGCATGTATCTTGTCTCCCTTGAATTATCCGCAACGCCAAGCTTTTCCTTAAGCACAGTGGCTATTGCTATGCATGATTCGCCGCCGAACCTTCCCGGATCCGGATTTATAAGATATTTGTTCTTCTTCCTCTCAATCGCCATATACCTGCTCGACGCAAGCCTCTTTATGTGCCTGTTGTTTCCTTTGTTGCTCATATAATCATCATTTTGCCTTTGTTGCATCTATCTTTGCCTTCCTCAGCTTGTCTCCAAGGTCAAGATCGGTTATGTAGACATTGGATATGTGTATTGGTACATGCACTTCCTTCCCTTTTGCCGTCTTCCTCTTTATGGAATCTATGGTGAGCATGCAGTTCTTCATGTCAACTTCCTTTACCGCGCCTACGAGCTTCTTGTACTTGCCGGACATCACCTTTACCGAGTCCCCTTTCCTTATTTGTATGCTTCTCATTTTTATACCGAGCTTTTCCCTGAGCTCCTTTGAGATGTGTGCATGCGCAAACTTCTGCCTCTCGTGAAGCGGTGCAGTGAACCTGAATCTTCTCTGTTTCCTCCTCTGTCCGCTCTTTATCATCAAACCACTTTTGAAGCGATTCCCGCTATCTTCATGAATCTTTCTACAACTTCCCTTGCCATTGCGCCCTTTACTTCTGTGCCTATCGGAAGGTTGTCGTCGCCTATCATTATCCCTGCATTGTCTTCGAACATTACCCTCATGCCGTTTGATCTCCTTATCTCGTCCTTCTGCCTTATTATCACGACCCTGACAGGCTTCTTTATATAAGTAGGCGAACCTTTTATCACGCTTGCCCTTATTATGTCCCCTACGCCTGCAGCTGAGAGCCTCCCTTTCCTTCCGCCTTTTCCTATCTTGTTTATCATCTTGAACATCAGCGCGCCGCTGTTATCTGCGCACGTAAGCAGAGAGCTTGGAACCAGCGTTTTAGATATGTTTGAAGACAATCCTTTCATAGCATCACTCCTTTGCCCTCTTCAATACTTCCGTTATAACGAAAGACTTTGTCTTGCTGATCTTCCTGCATTCCGCTATCCTTACCGTGTCTCCTGTTTTTGCTCCCATGCACTCAGGATTGTGCGAAGGTATCCTTGACCTCTTTCTGAGAGACCTCTCATACTTGTAAATATACTTGCTGTATTCCCTCTCGACTATAGCCATCTTCCTTGCCTTGTCGCTTACGACGACTCCTGTGAATTCTGAGCCCCTGGTCTTAATATTGCCATGGATTGCGCAATTCGGATCGCTACATTTTGCTTCCATCATTTTTCACTTCTTCTTTTGTAATACTTAAGAGACTTCTCAAGCCTTTCATGGGGCCTGAAGTTTATCTCCTCTCCGCCGACTAGGAACGACTTCCTGCCGAAATAAAACCTGAATGCGGACGTCGCCTTGACAACCTGCACCGTCCTATCCTCGGTTTCTATCACGAGCGTATTCTTAGTCTCGTCAATGACTTTTCCTGATGTGCCTACTTGTTTTTTGTCACGAGACTTTACCACGTTTACACGGAGCCCTATAAGCTCGTGCAAAACTATGTTTCTGTTGTTATACATACAGTCGTGAATTTATATCCGACAAGCTTTATATAATTGTACATAAAGCTTTATAAATCCATAGCGGCAAGGCCTGTATTTGGATGGAAAAGGCGCTTTTACTTAAAGAGCCGGCATCAACGCATCTGGTTTCATGCACTTAACGGAACAATTAACCGTGCATAGCGAGAAATCCCACACCATTTATGGGTGGGATGAAAGCGGGTTTCAATCGCTATCTTCTCTCGGCGTTTCTGTATGCAAAGGTATACATAGTTTGCTTTCATATGTTAGTATATGTCAAGAGGCTATATATCATCAAAGACAAGCGTACATTATGTTGGATACCATTTTGTATGGTGTCCAAAGTATCGCAGGAAAGTTCTGACTGATAAAATAGAAATAAGGTTGAAGGAATTGATTAGGCAGAAATCAAAGGAATTGGGGTGCAAGATTCTTGCACTTGAGGTAATGCCAGACTATGTGCATCTGTTCATTCTCGCAACGCCACAGATGTCCCCAAATTTTCTAATAGGGCAAATCAAAGGATTTAGTTCAAGGGCACTCAGGCAAGAATTCTCTGAATTGCGTTCAAGGCTTCCTACGCTATGGACACGCTCCTATTTTGTTTCAACTCATGGGCACGTTTCGGATAAGAGCATAGAAAGATACATCGCAGACCAAAAAGG
>JAJYWY010000041.1 GCA_021791245.1 Microcaldota archaeon | reverse complement strand
TATTATTTCCTCCGCAACTCTTCCAATCGTTTCTTCACCAACCTCATTTCTAATCTTTGAGAAGATTGAATGGTTTGGTGCCTTCTGATATCCTAATATTTTCAGTAGACCTCTGCATTGAAGTTCATCGGGCAACTCTCTGTCGCTACATCTGAATATGGAACCTAGCGCCAATGCAACGACATGTTTTCCATACGCCCTTCCTTTCACGTACCAATGTCCAAGTTCCCTTGATACTAAGGCAGCCTGTTTTCCTACGACAGGTATAATTTTCTTTATCTTTGATAATGTTTTCATGTTTTCAACTGGACGGGAGTGTGTCGCCCACATGAATTGGGCGGCAGCTCCGCTAGTAATATAGACGTCTACTCTACAAAACAGGCTCTCTGCGGTTGGTCTTCCGCCCGACTTTTATATGGAATGATAGAAGCAAAAACCTTCCACAATAGTGGAACTGAGGGTATTATAAATTTTCAACACCCTCTTCGCTTTCATCTCCTATCTAAAAGATAGGAGTTTTCCCGCTATGAATTTATAAATCTTGATGGTGGAATAAAAATGATTGTCATGGAAGATGCATGCAAGTGTCGCAGAGGCCATTTAAAGAAGCTGAAAGAAATGCTAAACGGGCAGGTGCTTCTTCCAAAGGGACTCTGCACTCCGCTTCCTGAAAAACCAAAGAAAGGCATCCTTCAAGAAATGCAGTTGCCATTGAAGAAGGAACTGAGGTTGGCATCATGACTGCAGACCATAGCCATACTGGAAGCTCCCGGCGCTTGCAGGAAAGTAAATATAACGACGTAATAATAATCGGCGCAGGAATAACTGGAACTTCCCTCCTTTTTACGTTGTGCAGATATTCGGGAATCAAAAAAGTGCTAATACTTGAGAAATATGGAGGTATGGCGCAATTGAATTCTAACAGCAGGAACAATGCACAGACGCTACATTTCGGGGATATAGAAACAAACTACTCTCCAGATAAAGCCAAAGAGACCAATCGCGCAGCAAAAATGGTGCTGAATTACCTTTCTGCAATTGGCAGGAAAGACAGCGCAGAAATTTATAGAAAAGTGCAGAAGATGGTGCTCGCAACCGACGATGGCGAGGTCGAGAGCCTGGAAAAAACATATTCCACGATTAAAAAAATCTTTCCTGAATTGAAGATTATAGGCGGAAAAGAGATAGCAAAATTGGAGCCTAACGTAGTAAAGGGCAGGGATAAAGATGATGCTATACTTGCCCTGAATTCGCCGAATGGATATATGGTAGATTTCGGAAAGCTTACAAATTCGTTCATGATTAATGCAAAAAGGACAAACAAAACAATAGAAAGCAGATTCAACGAGGAGGTAATCTCGCTTGAAGAGAAAAATGGGTTCTACGAGGTGAATACCCGCAAAGGCAGATATTATGGAAAATTTGTTGTATTCGCATCTGGGACTTACAGCCTGTATTTCGCAAAGACAATGGGCATGGATAGAAATCTTTCAGTGCTTGCAGTTGGAGGAGATTTCTATTATTCAAAGAAGGTGCTTAGGGGGAAGGTATATAGGGTACAGAAGGGAGGAATACCATTTGCAGCCGTGCATGGCGATCCTGATATAGCGAATAAGCGCGTAACGAGATTCGGCCCTACGGTATCGCTGCCTTTGGAATTGGAAAGGGGGCACATTGAGACGTTGGCGGACTACATAAGGACCTTTGATTTTGATATAGATACCATGATAAGCCTGAAAAATATACTGCTTGACAAGGATATACAAAGAATACTATCAAGGAACATTATCTATTCAATCCCGATAATAGGTAAATATGAATTTGCAAAAATGGAGGCATCAAAGATAGTGCCGTCAATAAAGGCAGATGATCTTACAATCGCAAAGGATATAGGAGGGATAAGGCCTCAGATAATAGACAGCAAGAAAAGGGCGCTCGTGCTTGGTGAAGAAAAGATAACTAAAGACGGGATGATCTTTAACGTAACCCCCTCCCCTGGCGCAACTTCATGCCTTGCAAGCGCGTATGAAGATGCAAGATACATAACAAAGTATCTAGGCATTGAATTCGATGAAAGCAGATTCGCAAAGGAAATAGGAATACCGTGAGGAAATGGGTCCGTTGCTTGAACTTTATACCGGCTTTCTTTCTATAATCCTGATAGGGCTTCTTGGAATACGCTTCCTGAAGCCGAAAGAAGAGAAGGCAGCATATAGATCTAATTATTCGCCGAAAGCCCTTGTGATTGTGCCATGCAGGGGTTTGGACATTACCCTGGAAAAGAACCTTGCCTCTGCAAAGATGCAGGATTACGAGAACTTCAATATTATAGGGGTTGTAGATACAGAAAAAGATCCGGCAGTTGCAGTATTAAAGAAAGTAGGAATAAATTATATAGTGTCAGCGCCAGAGCTTCTGCACGTATTTCCAAACAGCAGCGGCAAGGTTAGGGCATTGACAACCGCATTCGAGAGGTTCAGGAACGTAGATGTATATGTCGTCTTAGACTCTGATGTCCAATGTTCAAGAAATTGGCTAAGCATGCTTGTTGCGCCGCTTGCGGATAAATCAGTTGGCGCTTCCACGTCTTTCCCATATTTCAGGCCTATGGGCGGCTTCTGGTCAAAAGTAAAATCCGTTTGGGGCCTTGTGGGCAACGGATTGATGGAGAATAAGAAAACAAGGTTTGCATGGGGCGGCTCGATGGCTTTCAGGAAGAGCTTGATAACAAAAAAATTCATAAAAGCATTCGGGGATTCAGTCTCCGACGACATAATGATAACAAAGGAAGTAAAGCGAAAGAAACTCAAAGTAGCTTATGTGAAGGATATAGCAACCGTCAATTCATATGATGATTTTCCCATGTTCTTTGAATGGTCGAACAGGCAGACTGCGCTTAGCGCACTTGAATACAGGAAGAACCTCAAGGTAGGCATTATCTTCTATTCTGCAAGGATCCTGCTTATGGCATCGGCGCTTGTACTAGCATATTACATATCCATATTGTATGCCGTATTCTTTGCGCCATTGCTTCTCAATATTGCAGCTGCATTGAAAAAGCCCAAAGAGATATACCCAAGCTTCTTATTCATACTTCTCTTCATAGATTTTATATACCTGATAAATCTTGTGCTTGCAATCCGCACAACATCAATAACGTGGAGAGGGAGGAAATATAGATTATTGTAACATGCTATAGATCCAAATTGCGGAATTTCCCCATTATATTGTCAAGGGACCCAGGGTTGGCAAAAATGCTGTTTATGAATGGGAAAATACAACACCACAAGAAAAATATATGACAATATGAAGTTGGTATTTGTGTTTCCCGTTGGAGCGAGTCGAACGCCCAACCTGTCGGTATCTTCTTTGGCAAGAAGTGACAAAACTACAGCCGACCGCTCTAGCCATTGAGCTACAACGGGATGAATTCTATAATTATAGCGTATATCTATTTATAGATTTTAGCATTGCAACGGCAGCAACAAATCTTGGGCATGCATTATTTCAGCCGCTTCGCTGCTTTCTCGTCGAGCACGAATATGGCATCTTTGTGCATCTGCAGATATGAAGCCGGGACAGCGTTTCCAACCTTTCCGTCTATTGCAGCCGCAACTGCCTCCGCCTTGTCCGCGCCTGACGCCATTAGCATTATCCTCTTTGACTTGAGTATCTCGCTTATCCCCATAGTTATAGCTTTGTCTGATACGTTGCCATTCCTCTTTATCGTCTCGCTAGAAAGCCTTACGATTCGTGTGAGAGAATCTTTTGAAGAGCCTGGCTCGTTGAAGCCTATGTGCCCATTTACTCCTATTCCCAGCATCTGGAAGTCTATTGGGCCGTACTTCTGGATCTCTTTCCTATATATCAATGCGGCTTTTGCGCCAAGCGAGGAGTCCGGTATGTGAACATTCTTTTCGTTTACGTCCACATGGCTGAAGAGGTTGTCGAACATGTAGCTCCTGTATCCTCTCTTATCCCACTTGCCTATGCCGCAATACTCGTCAAGGTTGAACGTTATTTTTCTGGAAAAGGATATGCTTCCTTTTCTGAACTCTGCAATGAGCATTTCGTAAAAAAGCATCGGCGTATTGCCAGTAGCAAAACCCAGTACTTTTGAAGATTTGAAGCTATCAAGGAATATCTGGAGTGCGATCTCGCTCATCTCCTTGTGGCCTTTTCCAACTAGCACTTCCATAAACTAATAGGTCTTTAGTGCGAAATGCTTAAATGTTTAACTATAACTTATTTATTATGTGATAGTATGGCAAAAAATGCTAACAAAAGTGGAACAAGGTATTGGAGTTTCCTCCTTGAATTCGTAAGCAGCTTGATCTTTCTTTGGCTCGTCTCAGGCCAGTTGGGAGTTGTAATGACAAATTCCGTTGGCACGAGTAACATATGGTATGCTCTCCTGTTCGGAGTCGCTATGGTCAGCTCGATAGTATTGTTCTTTGTGAGCTTTGTAAACCTTACTCCGATGTCAAACATGGCCATACTTCCGGCAATGAGGTCCACGATCTTTGGAGGAATAGCAATCATTGCGCTTGTAGCAATGAGCGGCTCTGGGCTTACAAGCTATTATTATGCCATCCTTGGTTTCCTGCTCGCATTCATAGGCAGCGGGATATCATATCCACTGGCAATGCAAAAGTAACCTTGTTTTCTTTTTTTTACTTATTCTTTCTATAGCTATGACTCTGCCAATAAGAATCTTGCCCGTTCATTGCAGCATGTCTTTGCATCTTTTGCATTAGAGCATTCGCTTTAATTTATGGGATCAATTCGCAAAGACGACCTCAATTAAGATGCCAGTCTTCACATTTGTTTCACATCATGGAAGTAGAAGGAGTGTTCCGCTATGCATTTATAACTTTAGGATGAGAGTATATGGAGATCGATGTTGCCCGTAACTGATTTCCTGTTTCAACAGGTATACAACGTAAGCGTCGGCCAAGGCTCTATAATATCCGCAGGCTCAATATTAATAGAGGAAACAATTACGCTCATAGTAATGCTCCTGACAATACTGGCATTTTCAATACAGGTAGCAAGAGGATACTTCCTGAGAGTGCTTAAGAAATTCACTTTGAGAGTTGCCGCAGATATCTGGTGGCTGCTTTACATCGTGCTCAGGGATGCAAGCATATTTCTTATAGTGTTCTTTGGCGCAGAGTTGCTTTGGACAGGAACGTATGGAGATTATCCCCTTGCGGTGCCCTTTACCCCATTCGCAATAGCAATCTTTGCAATTGCACTTGTCATAATGCTTGTGAAGGATACTGATGAAGAGCCGCTTTACAATAATATGGTGACAATACTAGTCGCAATCGGCGCAATAATGTATATATTTGGAATAACGTTCATAACGGAAAGTGCCCTGCAATACGCAGTGTCTCCGCTGCCCCCAACCGTTTCTACTTCAACGTCGAACATATGGGGCTATATGTACCAGACATTCAACTCGCAGAACAACCCCGCTCTTGCGATTTACACTTTCTATATAACATTTGCAGTGCTTGGTATATGCGGCCTAGTAGCATTGGTATACTCTTTCGGCGGCAGCACACCTAGAGGAGGAATAAAAACTATTCCAAAACCAATAGTAAAAGAGCCTCAGCCTCCTTCTCCTCAACCACAGAAGAAGTAGATTGTATGCCGTTCAAATATACTTTTGACAAAGATGTGTGCATACAGTGCGGAATATGTGGTGATGTATGCCCGGTTAATGCGCTTGACTTTACAAGGCCCATCCATACAAATCCTGAAGATACAGAGAATCAGGCAGCAGGAAAAGGAAAAGAGCATATGACAGAATTTCCTATACAGGTGAATAAGTGCATAGGATGCATGATATGCCCTGAAGAATGCCCGGTTACATGTATAACCATAGTAAAAGTTGACAAAGAACCTGTTTATTACCCTGTGCAGGGACCCATGCTTGCAGAAGAACCTACAAAGGATGAATTTGCCCTATCTAAATATACACATGTCAGGCCTACAAAAGTGAAGACAAAGGATCCATGGGGCAGAGAATACATTTATATACCAAAAAGAAGGAAAACACAAACAGGGACATGGGAAAGTATGTCATGATCTGGTGATTTTGTGAATATTTCAATAGAAGGAATCGATATACAGAAAGACACTGATGTGCAGCTGGTTATTGGACAGGCAGGATTTATAAAAACTATAGAGGATCTTTATGAAGTAATGATGGGTTCTTCGCCAAACATAAAGTTCGGGATAGCATTTACTGAAGCGAGCGGAGACTGCTTGGTGAGAAGCGAAGGCAACGATGAGGATCTCGTCCTTATGGCGGAAAAGAATGCAATAGCGATAAATGCAGGCCATACATTCTATATATTCTTTAAAAATGCATATCCAATAAACGTCAACTCTGCAATAAAGGACGTGCCTGAAGTTGCAGCCTTATTTTGCTCTACTGCAAATAGGGTTACAGTAATAATTGCAGATACAAGCGCAGGAAGGGCAATAATAGGCATTGCAGATGGTGAAAAAGCAAAAGGTATAGAAACAATAGAAGATAAGAAAAAGAGAAGGGAATTTGTAAGGAAGATTGGATACAAATTGGGCTGAGCTACGAGACATCCAAGTAAACAGCACGAACTTACTTTGTGACATCTCCCACAACTCACATTGTAGGTTTCAACAAACCTGAAAGTTTATGGATGTCTTTGTTGAAGATACGTTTATTAGTGGCAACATGACGACCATATCTATTATACTATTAAGAGTTATATAATTTTTCCACATTCTTCGCTTTCATCTCTATCTAAAAGATAGGAGTTTTCCCGCTATGAATTTATAAACTGCATCACGACACTGCATGATCTTTCCGGAGTCAGTTATAGATGGCTTTTATTCAAAACTTACATGCTGCAATAGAATTATATATGCATATTGAAGATTATTAAAAGATGTATATGGATAATACACCTGGAATTGGCACATATGTAATAGAACGGGGAAGCAAGAAAACCTTATTTGGCGGTATAGAATATACAAGAGATTATCAGTGCAATGACTTGAATGGGAATAAGCTTCTGGATATAAAGAAAAAACTTGCAGAAGACCAGTTTGTTATTTCAGATACATCAGGAAAGCTTTTCGGAGAGATACACAAGCAATTTATAGAGATTGTCCCTACATACAATCTCCTGGATGAAAAAAAGGCCATTGTCGGTAAAATGAAGGAAGATCTTTCTATATCGGATATAGTAACAATGGATCTCGCTAAAAATTTATTCAGACCACATAAATTTCTGCTTGAAGATGCAAATAAGAAAGTAATTGCAATAGCTACGCTTACTGTGCCATCTCCAGAAGACATACTCAATTCGCTTCTGAATCTTGCGTCTGCAATGAAAAACAATAAGCAATCCAATCTTAACGAAATTTTTGGACCTATGGGATACTCAGTTGAAGGAAATGCGTTGTATTCGAAGTTTGGCTTTGACATAACAAATGAAGACAGTTCTATAGTATTTGCAAATGTTAAGATAGGCCAATCGTCGTTTTATCTACAGTACACTCAGAAGTTTAATCCGGGAAGTTGGGCTAACGCGTTTACCTCATACAAACTAAATATAGTCAATGACACTATTCCTTTCAAGTTGCTTCTTGAATTTGTAATCTCAATAGATCATCTCTTTGGCGCATATGGATTTCAAAATAACGCAAATTCACAAAATGGGAATAATGTTTTTGGAGGAGGAGGCACGCCCCCAGGAATCAAAATAGGGTTCTAGCATTTTTATCATGTAAATCATTCATAGCTAAAGCATGCAGACTTCCAACTAGGATGTTATGGAAAACAGCATGGCTATATTTATCAGGTCAACGGAAAAGCTCGCAGACTCAGGCTTTGCAGCTGCAGGAGCAAATATCCTCAAGAGCACTAGCTTGGATACATTCAACCTACTCCATTCATGAATATTCATTATTTAATTTGGCAACAGCAACTGATGCTGGTTGCATTTTTCGGATTTTATTCCATCAGCAGCTTTATAGCCTAAATCCATGCATAAATAAAATGAGAATATGGATTACATAGCAGACTTGCATATCCATTCCAGTTATGCAATGGCATGTGCAAGGAATATAACCCTGAGGAGTCTGATCAATACTGCAGATCACAAAGGAATAAGCATAGTGGGAACCGGTGACTTCACACATCCTAAATGGATCAGCGAAATGAAGAATGAAATAGAGGAAGAAAGGGAGGGGATATACGCGCTCTCGAAGAATAGTGGGAAGGCAAGGTTTGTACTGAGTGCGGAAGTGTGCACGATCTTCGACAAATTGAACACGGTTAAGAAAATACACAATTGCATCCTAGCACCTAATTTAGAAGTAGTGGAACAGATAAGCAGCAATCTTGAAAAGTTTGGAAGCTTGAGCTCTGATGGTAGGCCTATACTAAACATGAGCGCAGCTGAGCTTGTTGAGATACTTCACGGGATAAGCAAGGACATTCTAGTGTTTCCTGCACACGCATGGACTCCGCATTTCGGAGTATTTGGCGCGTTCTCAGGATTTGACCACATGGCCGATGCATTTGAGGATCAGGCAATGCATATACACGCATTTGAGATGGGCCTGAGCAGCGATGCATTGATGAATTATAGGATATCAGAGAACGACAAATACACGCTGCTGTCAAACAGCGACGCACATTCCCTTCCAAAGATGGGGAGAGAGGCGAATGTTTTCTCATTTGATAAGGATCCAGAGTATAAGGATATAGTTGATGCAATAGTGAACAAAGACAGAAAAAAGATAAAGATGAATATAGGATTCTATCCCGAAGAAGGCAAGTACCACAACGATGGCCATAGAAACTGCAGAGTTTCGATGACTCCACAGGAATCTAAGATATATAACGGAAGATGCCCTGTATGCGGAGGCAGGATAACCATAGGGGTCTTGCATAGGATTGATGAACTTGCAGACAGGGAATATGGATACATTCCAAAAGGTGCTGTGCCTTACGTGCATTCTATGCTGCTTGACGAGCTAATTGCCTACATTATGGAAAAGACAACGACAGCGAAAGCGGTAAAAGAACTTGCGGAGAGACTTGTGTATAGGTTTGGCACGGAATTCGACGTGATGCTTAATGCAGATATAAACGAAGTCACAAAGATAGATGCAGAAGTTGCAAAGGCGGTAGAAAATATAAGGGAGGAAAAGGTAAATTTGATCCCGGGATACGATGGGGTATTTGGTATAGTAGATATAATGGGCAGGGAGAGGGAGAAAATGGAAAAATCCAGGAGGGGTATAAACCAGAGAACGCTCTTCTATAAGTAATCATATTCTGCCAAGCACATCTATTCCCAGTAAGCCCATGCAATTCTTCAGCACCTGCACAGCAGACGCAGTGATAGCGAGGCGGGCTTTTTTAGCCTCACCCCCTTTTAGTATTTGCATCTTCTCATAAAATGCATTGAATGAATATGAAACATCCATAATGTATTCCGCAAGCACTGTTGGACGGTATTCCCTGCATGCTTTCTCTACCATATCTGGAAAATTACCTAGCTTTTTTATGAGAACAAAATCATCAGCATTGCCTATCGTCTTATAATCATCTCCTTCCAATGGCTCTGGTTCTTCTTTGCCAAGAACCTTAGATGCCCTAGCATATGTATACATGCAATAAGGCCCCGAGTTTCCATTTATATCAAGTGCCCTTTGCCAGGAGAATATTATCTGTTTCTCAGGCGCATACTTCAAAAACTCCATCTTTATTGCGCTTATTGCAACATGGTCTGCAATCTTCTCCTTCTCAATCTCATTAGTAGTCTCTCCCGATATTATCTCAAGA
>JAJYWY010000020.1 GCA_021791245.1 Microcaldota archaeon | reverse complement strand
TAAATTCTGGTTTTTCCTTCTTTGTTTGCGTAATCCAGACATTCATTCTGTATTCTGTCAGGGTTTTGCCTGTTTCCTTATAGTATGCCTTTGACTTTTCAAGAAGCAGGTTGTAGAGTTCCTTTGCTAGGAGCATCTGCCGATTAAGTGTTGCCTTCTGTTCCTTTGAAGGATATGCACGATATTTATATGCAGTTTTCATGACGACCATATCTATTATACTATTAAATATATACTTTTTCCACATTCTTCGCTTTCATCTCCTATTTAAAAGATAGGAGTTTTCCCGCTATGAATTTATAATAGGTATTTGTCATTTAAAGGATTGCTACTACTTACCGCTTCCACAAGCATGCAAATAATATTATGCAATCTTTTTATTACTTTTAGGATAATTAGTATGGTAGTGCTCTAATGCAACAGAAGACAAACCTTGGAAACAGCGAGAGAATGCTTCTTGCAGCGATAGCTATAAGCACCGTGCTATACATAGTATATTTTGCCGCAGACTATCTTTCTAGGTCGTTCACCGAGCTCTCACTTTACGTTCCTTACTTGTACTATCTATTCGTTGCCATTGCCATAATATCAATAGGATATTCACTTGTAAAAATGCTTACTTTATTTATAGACCGCACATTATACAGGCATACTGGAAGCGAGTATGCAATAGTCAAATTTGCACTTCAGGCGATACTTTATATATTGATAATAGTTTTTGTTTTGTCTGCAATAGGAGTCAGCCCAAGCGACATAATAGTAGAAGGGGCAATAGGAGGAGTTGTGATAGGGCTTGCGCTTCAGACAATAACGCCAATAATACTCTCTGGAATACTTATCTCCTCTTCCAGGGCAGTGAGCGTCGGTGATATAATGGCACTTGAATCATGGGTATGGGGGGCTAATACCCCAATTTTCTGCAAGATAAAAAAAATAGGCGCAATATATACCGAGGTATACCTTCCGAACGGCACCATTAAGAGAATACCAAATTCCGTAATATTGGGAAATACAATATCAACAAAACTTTCATCCCGTGGAAACCTTCACAGATACACTACCAGGGTGCCTATAAAAAACGACGTGAAGATTGAGCTCTTAGAATCCATTATAAAAAAGAATATCGAAAAGAACTACAAGAGCGCAAATCTCCCAATGCCTGATTTCAATCTGTCACAATTGGGTGAATCTACATATATCTATGACGCAACGTTCTACTTCGCAGATGTATATGATATAAGCAAAGAAATGTCGGCACTATTGAAAATGTTCGACATTTCGTACGATGAGGCCAAAAAAGCCAAAACATCTTAAAAGCCATTAGAAATCTTTAAAAGGGCAGGAAAGTATAACACATCATGCAATTTTTCAATACTTTTGGGAGAATGGAACAATATGAAGAGATAATAAAGAGCAGTGAGGAGATTGCCCATGCATTTGAGAATGAACATAATTATGACAAAGCTTCAGAAGCCTATGTCAAAGGATATGAAGAGGCATTGAAATTAGACAAAGGAAAGAATAGCTATTCCCTGCTTCTTCATGCGGCAGCATGCAAGCTGAAAAAAGCTCATGATCAGCTGCTCTCCAATGATAAAGATGCGTATGCTTCATTCTTTCATGCTGCATCTATGATCAGGGAAGCAGAAAGAAAAAGGATCGATTCGCAGAGTCCTTTCTTTTCATTGTTCAGGAAAAACACAAGCATTAATCGAATACGCTTCTATGATGCGGACCTTGCAGAAGCTGTAGGAAATATAGCAAAAGACGTACAGGATTACAGCGAATTGATAAATGTTGTTGCAGATGAAGACAGCAATAAGATATACGAAATATGCAGGCTCAGGAGATATAGCACAAATATGAATATGATTTCTGGCTTTGAAATGCTAAAAAGGTTCAAAAACCACTTCGTAGAGAGGATGAATACTCTTATAGGCGAAAGAGTAAAGAATGGAGAAAGCATTGATTCCGCATATGAAAGCATAAGAAGGCATTACGATGCAATAGCGAAATCAAAGACTGACATGGAATTACACAAGAAAGGATTCATATATATGGCAATGGCAGAAGTGACTGATTCGCTTTCACGCATAGGCAAGAGAAATACAATGCTCACAAATCAGAACAACTACTGGCGTAAAACTTCTTGCATAATGGAAGAACTCATGGAAAGATCTATAGCCTCTAAGGATTACGCAGCTGCTACAATATATGGAAAACATGCGATATTCGCATATTTAAGGCAGGGCATGTTCAAAAAATCATTTGATGTTGCAGAAGAAGTTAAGAGAATAGGCGAAAGTATTAGAGAATGAGTTAATATTCTGCCATATTTATTCCGTTTGCTTTTGTATGGCAGAATCCGCCAATTCATCAGAAATGCTATGGCAAATATGCATGTTGCATAGCTGGCAGTTAGTTGTTTTCACAATAGCAATATGCCTGAAGAATAAGGATAGGCTTATTAGCCGCAGCACATAAATCTTATAATTCTTCACCTGCAGTATAAAAATTGGGATATTTGCAAAGAATTAAAAACATAAATGTATTATATAAAGTAAGTTCCTATTGCTTATTTGGTGATATTGTTGTATTATGTATATACGATAAAAGATACTGTTGACGTGCCTCCGGCTTATTTCGATAAGGACATAGATGAGGTTGCCGAGAATATACTCAAAAAGAAGTATGAAAGAACCATAGACAAGGATCTTGGGGTTATACTTGCGGTATTCAATGTTCGCGACATAAAGGACGGGATAATATTGCCGGGAGATCCGTCTACGCACCATGATGTTACGTTTGATATCCTGACATTCGGCATGCAAGTTGAAGAGGTATTCGTTGGGCCCGTATCTGAGATAATGGAATTTGGATGCTTTGTAAGGATAGGTCCTGTAGACGGCCTTGTACACTTATCCCAAATAACCAATGACTTCGTAAGCTTTGACAGGAAGAGCGGTACTCTCATATCTAAGGCTTCACAAAGGGTAGTAAAGAAGGGAGACACGGTTTATGCAAAAATCTCTACAGTAAGCATGAAAAACACGGTAAAGGATACAAAGATAGCGATGACAATGAGGCCTGAGGGGCTAGGCAAGCACGAATGGATAATAGAAATCGCGAAAGGGGAAAGAAAACTTCAGAAGGGTGGCATACAAAAAGGCAGGGCCAAAAGGTAATGGTGCGATGATATGGAGAAAGCGTGCAAGAACTGCAAATTGATAATAGCACAAGGGGATATATGCCCTTCATGTGGGGGAACAGACCTAACTACAAAGTGGAGCGGATACATAACAATACTTAATGCTGAAAAATCAGAAGTGGCGAAGAAGCTCGGGATAAAGATAAACGGCAGGTATGCAATAAACGTGACATCCTCTCCCAGCTGAAGGTTGGGAGCTTCCAGGGTGGCTATGATTGGTCGTCATGCTGCCACCCGTATAGTTCCTGCTTCTTCGGCAACCGCCTTCCTTGCGGAAGGCCTTACATTGTCTCCACAGGCTTGACTTCCCGAATGCCCTTCGGTAGCTTTGACAGTTTTGCTGTCAAAATTTGTCCTCGCAAAGTTCAAAGCTCTATCGAGTATATTTACACTTGCATTTATATCTCTGTCCTTTCTCATATTGCACTTCTTGCAGATGAATGTCCTTTGCGATATTGACACTTTCTGCACATTTCCACAATTGCTGCAAGTCATTGTGGTATATTGGGGGTTTACCGCAACCGCTACGCAACCAGCGCTTTCAGCCTTGTATTGTAGCCTAGTATATTTCTTTGGACGCTGCACTAACGTCATCTTCTCTATCACAAATTTAACAACGTGAGCTGGAAATCCCACACCAGTTATGGGTGGGATGATATCACAGCAATAAGTCTACCTGCTTTCCATCTTCCATTTTTGGATTGTCTCTGTGGCAACCTCTTCTAACTTCATCAGTCTGTAGATATTTCCCTTGCAAGCGACGATCTCTCTTTTGCAAGCACCCTGTATCCGCAGTATTGACACCTTATGAAGCTCTTTTCTATACTTTTCGCTTTTTTCCCGCAATTAAGACAAACGTATGCCATAGAATTCACATGATTAGTTTAATATCATCTCGTACTTATATCTGTAAAGTGCTATAATTTTCGCGGCACTGTGCCAAGCCACTTCACGACTTTCTTATGAAGGTCGGATTTACTTGTGTCTATTACCCTGACATTCATCGTTGCCTTGTATTCATCCTCATTGAGCGCTAGCACAGAAGTATATTCCTTCATCTTTGTAAAATGCACTTCGAGCCAATGGACTTTCCCCTGTATATAATCCTTTATCACTTCTTCGCTGAAAGGGAGCGATGAGAAAGAGAATAAATAACCGTCGCACCAGTACAGCGGCATTGTACCAGCAGGCGTAACCCTCTCCCGGAGCAAGTCCTCCTTCTCCACCTCTATTACATCATGGATTATGAGTTCTTCTATTGGAGAGTATGTTATTTTTACCATGAAAACACGACGATTATAATTAAATGTTAAATATTTTAAAGGTTTGCAATTGTGCACAGCAGAAAATGTGTTTGCATTTACTTCATTTTCTGCGGTTTGACTTCGATAAGAATAACTTCCCCGCCCTTGTCTCTCCTTGGAATTATCTTGACTGGCTGAAAATCATTATTCCCTTTCCGCATGCTTTTGGATATTTCTTTTCCCTTCTCGTTCTGCAAAACAACAATCCTATCCATGTAAATCGGATAAGAAAAGAAATGGAACGGATATAAAGCTTGTCTACAATCTATAGATCTCATTCATGAAGAAAGTCAGTTTTTATACTGCTTTATCATGAGATTCATTTCGCTGCCAATGCTCGTCTTCATAGTATAAGCGCCTCCTGCAAAAGTAGCGCCGCACGATCTGCATTTCCATACTCCCGTGCTTATCCTTCTTACCGCATTCTTGCCACATACATCGCAATCATACCGAGCCTTCTTCTCCTGCGATACGGACTCATGCCTCTTCCTTAGGCTTACTCCGTACCTTATGCTTCTCTTTGCCATATCAATCCACCTTGTTTTCGTCAAGCACCTTCCTAAGCTGCTTAGACTTTTCGAAGGAAGTATCTATAAGCATTTCCACTTCTTCACCTGTAAACGAGCCTTTTATTCCTTTCTGCATCGCCCTCATGTACTTATCGTCGTTAGCGACTGTGAGCCTTGCACTCATTATTTCCTCTTCCAGGCCAGTAGGATCTAAAAGTATGGATTTTCCTATCTTCGCAAAAGTGCACGATGTGACCAAGTTTCCAATAGGAAGCTTCCCTGTGCTTTCCTCTTTTATGATCTTTCCATCTTCATACTTTGGCATCTTCGTGTTCATTAGCGCGCTCATTGCGGCAAGCTCACCTGCATCGAAGAGGTTGCCATCGTAGTTTATTACATACACGTCGATGAAAGCAGTCCACACCTTGCCTTCCTCTATGAATAGCTTTGAGAGGTCTACTGCGCTGGCTGCACGTATGCCCCTGTCTATTACTCTGGAAAGCTCTATCGCCTCGGGAGTAGGAGGACCTGCCTCATATGTTTCCGATGCCATAGGGAGAAGCTCCGCGCTTACCATAAGGTTGCCTTCGTTGGGCTTGTCAGGCATTGGCTCTTCTACGCCCAGTTTCACCCCCGCAAGGACATCCGTATACCCTAGCTTCACCCTTGCCGATCCTTCAGCGTTGGGTATGAAGCCATTTATTATATTTATCGTCCTGTATTCCATGAATCCTCTCTTATCGTCCCTTTCGTTGTTCTTGAGAAGCTGCTTCACATAATCCGCATTTGAAAGTTTTATGCTTGTCATATTATTCACTCTTGCTTTCCATCATTTCTCCATGAAATGTAAAAATAATTATGAGTATACGGGCAGTGGCGTTTTTGATAAGACACTTCAAAGCCTTCTTCTTCGAGCATCTTCTGGGTTAAATTAATAATCTCTTGCGATATACAATCGCCTAATAGCGTGTTCATGCTTTCTCCCGGAGATGCAAAAACCGCTTCTGTTATATCGTGTTTTATATATTCAACCAGCTTCCGCGCTTCTCTTTCTATATACATATGCTTAAACCCATCAGGATTTTCTTTTGCAATTTGCACCATTTCCCTAACAGCCTTAATGAAAGGCTTTTCAGGTTTCACTTCTTTATCAGCATGCATGATATTCACCTATATTTGTCTATTATCTTTGTATATGGCTCCTTTAGCGCCTCCTTCTGTATCCTTGATATCTCCTCTCCTGCCTTGAGCACCATGCTGTACGCTTCCCTAAACTCCTTGCTTCCATCAAACGAGCCGTCCATCTGGAGCAGTATTATCTCTTTTGTCCTGGGGCATATCGTCATTGGCACGTCTGCATCGGAGTAATTGTCCTCTATCTTGTTCATGTCCAATATAAGGTGTCCGTCTGCCTTGCCCACAGATACCGCGTAAGGTATGTCCCTCATCGGAAGTCCTGCAGATGCTACTGCTGCGGCTGCCGCCGTTATGCCTGCAGCACGCGTCCCCCCATCGCTCTGCAATACGTCTACGTAAATATTTATCTCCCCTCCTGGAAATTCGTCTATAAGTATCACGTTCTCGAATACCTCTTTTGTTATCTTCGAAATCTCAATGGCTCTCCTGTTAGGCTTAGAACTTCCATGCTCTTCTGCGGATGAGAATGGCGACATTGCATATCTGCATTTTATCACTGCCCTTTCAGGATCCTGGGTGTGCTTCGGCAAGGCCTCCTTTGGCCCATATACTGCGGCTATTATCTTGTTGTTGCCCCATTCTATGAACGCGGATCCGTCGGCGTTAGGCACGACGTTTGTTGTTATGCTCAATGGCCTGAGCTGGTCAAATGACCTTCCATCTAACCTCTTCCCGTCTATTATCAATATCGGTTTTTCTCTTGACGATGACATTATTACACCTTGTTGTTGCTAAGCATGCTCTTTATTCTTTCAGTGAGTCCGGAAGTATGCGCCTCTTCCTCGATCTTCATTATCGCTTCTGTAGCCTTCTGCACATCTCCTCCTTTTATCCATATCACGCCGTTCATTCCTACATTTATCATTGATTGCGTGCCTTCCGTGATCTCCCTTATCATCGTGTCCTCCCTTCCAAGTATCCTGTGTACTTTAGACGGCTTTATGCTCATCATCTTGCCGCCTGAGAGTTTTCTCGCATGCATCAGAACTACTGTCTTGGTTTCGTCCAGATCGCGCACCTGCGCCTCTATCACGTCACCAGCAAAAAGCTTCGAAGAATATTTGGCTATTATTATGCCCTTGTATAGCGAATTCAGGTTAACTGTATAGCTGTTGAGCTTTGCCTCTTCTACAATGCCTATCACAATCTCGTCCCTCATAGGGTACCAAACCCCTTCAAGCGGCCAGAACGTGCCCTTTTCATCGTCGTACATGCCTATTACAGTAGCTATGAATCTGCCATCTTCCTCAATTACCTCATGTGCCCTGGAGGGCATCTTTGGAAGCGCCTCTCCTGGAAGTATTATGTTTCTCATTTTCACCAACTTCGTTTGTTTCTATTGTTTTACTATATTATGCATTAACATATTAACTGTTTCTGCGGATTTATTTATCTACTATCTTTGTAATTGCAGTCCCTGCAGTGAGATTGTTTATCTTGTCGAAGAATTCTATCTGAAGCCCTGCGGGGAACGAGACAACTACGCTCAGCGAACCGTCGCCCAGCCATTTCTCAGACTTAAGGCCGTACTGCTTCAGTGTGCCATAGCACCTGTTCGCGAACTGCGGGCTTATCTGCACCTCTATTGTTATCGTAGTAAATTTTATGGGGAGCTTGATTGTGAGCTTCTTGACTATCGCGTCCACCTGGTCGTTGGCATTCTGGAAAGGATCGACAGATATTTTCGCCTCGTTCATTGCGGTTTCTATTCGCTGTACAGTATGCGGCGCATTAGTCCTTGGATCTATGGAGTTCCTTGCTATTATCGAAATTATCTGCTTCTTCTTCTCCTCAAGAAGCTTAGCCCTTTGCTCCGTGGTTACAGGCACATTCCCCTTCTTAAGTATAATCTCTGCAACTGCCTTGATGTCGGTCGTGCCAAATATCTTTTTTATCTTCTCCTGGCTCTGCCTTTCACCTTTATTCGCATCCTTGAAGATATCGTCTGCTTCAAGCACTGACAGGGGGTCTGTTCTCTTTCCCGTTATATATTCATATGCAAGGTCAGAATTTACGAATAGCTCGAATTCCTCTCCATTCGCAGAGTATTTTGCTATAACGGTCTTCGAAGGCATAACATCCACGAAAATAGGAAACTATAAGTATTTGTTTATCTCGTTTGCAGACAGCAGGACAAAATCCTTAGGATCCTCTATATATCCTATCTCAACATTCTCAACTGAGAGCTTGCCGAGCGCCTCCATTCCTGCACTCTTTCCTTCGTGCACTTTCTTTATTATCTTTACCCCTAGCTCTATGCAGTCCTCTGTGGAGAATGTATCCTTGTACTCTTTCTGAAGCATCTCTATTGCAGTTTTCTTTCCTATGCCTATTGCATCCGCCTTGTATCCAAGGAATGCAGCGTCTGGCCCTATCTCAAAGAGCCTTGGCATTCCGTCAAAGCCGCCTATGAGCATAGAGATTGCATAAGGCCTTGTGCCTCCGTAGAGCGTTGGCTGCATCATGTAGTATGAAAGTTCCTTTACAAGCGATTCTATGGATTTTGTGTCATTGTATACGAACCTATGGTTCTGCGTTTGCGACCTCGCATAATTGACTATGTGTATGCCGTCTGCCACCATGCCGCTGTACGTAGCACCTATGTGCGAGTCTACACGGAATACTTTCTGTATTGTTCCCGGAACGGAGAGAGGCTCCGCAATGTTCTTATGTGCAACGAATACTACGCCTTTCTTCGAAAGGAACCCGAGCGCGGTTGCGCCTTTTCTGACTGCTTCTTTTGCGTATTCAACCTGAAAGAGCCTTCCGTCGGGATTGAACATTACACCTCTGTCATATGCTTGAACATTCGGGTACATAATTACACCTAAAATATGCAGCTTATCCTATAATAATGAAATTATATATACTTTTACTTTTCCTATTTAGGCATTAGTGCATATTCCAATAAGCAATTCATTTATTTGCGCCTTAAACTGTGTGCATTGCGCTTGGAAAAGTAATATGCAACTACTATCAGTACTATAATTACTATTATTGCTATGATTTCTATTCCCGTGCTTCCGGATGCAGAATTATACGCCTGTGTAGTAGAGATATTTTTGGCTGCGATGGTAGTGTAATATGCGGCAGACGTAGAATATGGCGTGGCATTTGTAATTGGGGTCGTATTTAGGGTTGTAGTTGGCGATGTTTTTGGTACAATAGATGTTGGTGTTATTGTTGTATTGACATGCTGCTCCATCAATGACACTATTGGGTCGTTTGGTATTGCAAACGATACAGTGCATGAAGCCGTATCTATGCTGAAATTAGATATTTTATACCATGTATCATTCTTGAGGATGAATGGGGCAAGAATGCTGCTATTTATTCCACAAGGATACTTTAAGGAAACAGAGATATAAGTCTCGCTATTGTTTACGCTTATGTTGAGTGCATCGAGTTTTGAATAATCTGAAGGGGCGGCCAAAGACTTGTTTAAAACGTTACTCACTGATAGATTTAGCCTAACTTGCGAAGTTAGGTTTGTAGTTATGTTAATTAAAGCATCGTCAGCTGTGAAGTTCACGCTTTCTGGGCTTGATTTTGATACATTAATTCCTGATATTAATACGCTTTGCGCATGTATGCTTATGTTCCTTGCACCATGTATGTGATTCTGCTGCACTGAAGTTGCGTTCTGCGCTTCTGAGGCAAAGTAAGTGCTGTTCAGGCTTCTTCCAGCAAAAAACGTGTAGT
>JAJYWY010000019.1 GCA_021791245.1 Microcaldota archaeon | reverse complement strand
TTTTATCTTGAACCCCAATTGAGGATATGTAAGCGATGATACGAATTTTCTGTATCGTGGGAATCCTGCCTTAACAGTCTTTCCCTGTTTCTTTTCCTTGCACCTTCTAAAGAAGTGCTTGTAAGCATCCGATACCCTCTTTGAGACATTCTGGAGAACTTGCGAGTGCAGTTCGGTAAATTCTGGTTTTTCCTTCTTTGTTTGCGTAATCCAGACATTCATTCTGTATTCTGTGAGAGTTTTGCCTGTTTCCTTATAGTATGCCTTTGACTTTTCAAGAAGCAGGTTGTAGAGTTCCTTTGCGAGGAGCATCTGCCGATTAAGTGTTGCCTTCTGTTCCTTTGAAGGATATGCACGATACTTATATGCAGTTTTCATGACATCTATATCTATTATACTATTAAGAGTTATATACTTTTTTCACATTCTTCGCTTTCATCTCCTATTTAAAAGATAGGAGTTTTCCCGCTATGAATTTATAATGCTTAATGTTTAATTTGTACCATGGCGTATTTCACTGGAAGCGGGGATTCCGGAGACACGGGGCTGCTCTCAGGGGGCAGAATATCGAAAAATTCCCCAATAATGGAAGCAATAGGCAATGTGGACGAGTTGAACAGCAGCATAGGAATAGCCTTATTCTACATAAGAGACGAGCATCTTCGCAACGAGCTGAAGATAATACAGAACAAACTTTTCTCCATAGGCGCAGTTCTTGCGTCTCATCCGGATACTTCATCAAAGCACGGGCTGGTCAAGAGCGAGGACATTGAATGGCTCGAGAAGAAGATAGATGAGACCGGATCCAAATTTCCAAAGCTTTCCAAGTTCGTACTACCAAGGGGGACTGAGGAAGCGGTTTTCCTGCATCTATCGCGCACAATAGCGCGCAGGGCGGAGAGAAGCGTTGTAAAAGCAAAAAAAGAGGCGGATTCAGCTGAAATGGACATTGTGCTGAAATATCTAAACAGGCTATCATCATTCCTTTTTGTTGCTGCAGTTTACATGAACATGATAAACGGAGTCGGGGAATCCAGTCCTACGTATTGAAGTACTCTCTGAATTTGTCGGTAGTGAACAGCTTCTTGCTCCTTCCAGCCTTCTTCCATTCTACAAACTCCTTCTCGTTCAGTTCTTTTACGTATTCGTATGTAGTGCTGCCCAGCGCATGCACCAAATCGCTCTGGGTTATCCCGTTGTTCTTGCTTACGTAAGCCAACACCCTTAGTGCGCCTCTGCTTATGTCAGGCCCATTCGCAAGCCCGCTTACCCTTGCAGCATAAGCGCTCTTCAGGCTTAGTAGATACTTGCCTGCGATCTCCACTAGTTCCAGCGCGGTATTGCCTTCCCTATATTTTATTGCAAGTTCTCCAAGGGCGCCCTTTATGAATCCAGATGACGCGATTCCCGTAGCCTTCGATATGTCCTCGATGCTCATGGCATTCTGCGACATAAATAGCACAGCCTCTACAAGGAGCTTCTGGTCTATGCTCTGCACATCCCCTTCCATCGAATCAGTTGTTGATTATTATCACTATTTCCTTGAAGAACTCTTCCTGCACCATATCTATTCTCTTGTTGTGGTAAAGGAAGAGCAATGGTATGAACAGCCCAAGCAGCACATTTTTCTCCCCTATCTTCATCGCCGCTTCGCTGAAATTCACCATGCGCTCCTTGTCAGCTATGCTGCATAGGAGGGAGTAGGCTCTTTCCATATCCCCCTCTATGTCAACAGCATCGAACCTAACAGGTATGTCGAAGTGCCTGCTCTCGAACATCCTTGACTCCCTTGTTTCCTTTATCTTCATAGCTTCGTCAAGCGCTGCTATAAGCTCGTTAAGGCTTATCTTCCTTTTCGGGGGCATCCTCATTCTAAGCGTAAGCTCGCTCTTCTCAAGGATTATCTGCCCCCTTTCATCTGCTGCGCTTTCTGCCTCTTCGCCGTTTGAAAAGTCGAGGGTCTCGCTCTTCAGCCTGAGCAGCACCGAGGCTGCAAGTATTATATTTGCAGGAACCCTTAAGTCGAGGACCTTCATCCTGCCTATTTCTTCTATATACTTATCCACTATCTCCTCTATGTCGATATTCCATGGGTCTAACTCGTTCTTCCTTATTAGATTCACCAGGATATCCTTCCACGTAGGCTCTTCTATGAGCATCTCAAGATTTAGCTGCCCCGAAGGCAAGCTGAAACCCTCCTGCGTCGCCATGCATTTATATCTCGACAAAACAATAAATATCTTGCTGTCAGCATCCTCTTGGGTCAGCCTGCAGGCCATTTATTTTTTGCAACACTTTCTAGATACTCGGAAGCAGCAAGTACATATGCGCCTTCAGACCATGCAAGGTCTGATATCACGCAGTTTCCATTGCGTTTGTAATACTCCCCCGGGTCGTATGTGCTTGCAGGATCAACAATCTCCTGTTCCGGCAGCATGCCGTTCCCCCCCAAGTATTTATCTTCCACATATTTGAGTATCTCATTTCCCTTCCCCACGTTCCCTTTGGCTATGTGCCACCTTGCCGCTTCCATTCCAAGCAATATCCATCTTCCACCATAGAAATAAGTATCTCCTAAATACCTTATCGGCAATGCGTTTCCGTTTATGAGATCCCTATCTATCCTCTTCATCGTATTCTCCTCAATGTCGCTGCCCACGCATGCTGGCTTGAAGTAATTGAATGCGATTATTTTAGATGCGTCGACTTCCCTTATGGGCTCGCTCTCAAAATCTCCCCCATCTTTCCTGAATACATCCTTTGCCTTGCAGAGCATCTCTTCCCTTATGAAGAAGTCTCTAAGAAAGATGTCTATCTCGTTTTTCGCTTTTATCAGCTTTGCCTCCTCGCCTATCCCTATTCCAAAGGCTAGAAGTATGTTGTGAAGGCTGTCAACCCCTTTTTCTATGGACGCTATGGTGTATGAATGGAGTTGGTGGCCGTCTAGTTCCCATGCGTTGTAGCACGGAGTCTTGTAAACTTTCACCATATAATTCAGGAACTTTTCCCAATTTTCCTTTATTATATGAATTTGGTTGCTGATTCCGCTGCTTATCCCGAATTCCTTTATGTAGCATTCTGTTGCAAGCAGCACTAGAGGAAGGGAATCGTACTGCCTCAGCCAGACATTGTCCACTTCGTCCGACTTAATGCCGTCCCCTGCAGATTGCTTGAAGAATGACATGTCATTTCCAAGCCTTGCTGGAAGGTGGTTCTCAGTGCTGAAGAAACTTTTGTCCTGGAGTGGGATAGATATTCCCCGCTCTATTCTTGGCATGTTCTTCTCTATTGCTTTCCAGCAAAAAGAGAGTATTTTTTCCGAAGAGATCCTTGCTTTCTCCGCAGCTTCTTTCTCCCCAAACCTTTTAAGGATTTTTGCAGTACGGGACAATGCTATCGATACCATGGAGGCATCTCTGAACCAGCATGCAGAATAATGCGGATACGTCAGGGATGCAGGCATGAACCCGCTTTCATCCACATGCTCACATAATATGCCCATTACGCGTTTTATTTTTGAGAGCCTCTCTTTAAATTCGTTCCTCTCATCTCGCTTCCGGCCATTTGCGCCCTTTTGCATCTGAACCCCGCATTTATATGGCAAGTTCGATTTTTTAATGCTTTTGTATTATCTGTGCATGCGCAAAGCGCACTCCAAGATGCCTGATGCGTGTTGCGCTTTGGCTGTGGAAAATGTCACTTGTTATTTATCTTCTTTGATATCTCAAGGAGAAGGTCAAGTATGAAGCCGGCAATTACTGAAAGTATGCCTGATATTACAAGCATGAATGCGATCAGCGATCTTCCTATAAGGGTGAATGTGCCAGAGGTGATGAAGCTGTACAGGATATAGCCTCCGAGCGCAAATCCGGAAACCAGCAGTATTACGCCGAGGGTGCCAAAGATCAGCAGCGGATTGTAGTCCCTTGCAAGCCTTATTATGTGTGAAGTCACCTTGATGCCGTAAAGCACCTTCGAATTTGTAAGCTTCGATTCTCCTGATGTTCTTTTGTAGTATTCTATAGGAACTTCCTTTATCTCAAAACCCCTGTTTGCAAGTTCTATTGCAAAGAACGCTATGCCTGCCCTGTATGGAGTCACGTTCTTTATGGCCTCGAATGCCTTTCTGTTCATAACAAACAGGCCGGTTAGCACATCGTGTATCTTCTTCTGGTAAGTAATGTCGTATACTTTTGATATGAGCTTGTTGCCTATGGCTATATGCGGGCTCATTGAGCCTTTGCCTAGCTTGCCGAACCTGTTGCCCAGGACAAGGTCTGCCTCGCCTTTTCTTACCATCTCCACCCCGGCAGCTATTCCGGAAAGATCGTGCGTTCCGTCGGCATCTATGCTTGCTAGTATGCTGCCTTTTGCATTTCGCAGGCCAAGCATTATCGCGTTTTCTACGCCTTTATCCTTCTGCCTTATTACCTTGACATGCGCCTCGAGGAGCTTTCTGTAGTACCTTTCGCTGCTCTTGTCCACAACTATTATTTCAAGGCCCATAGGGAAGATCTCCTTTAGCCTCTTGATGATGGTGAAGATAGCTTCCTCTTCTATTGTAGGTATTATGATGCTTAGTTTTGCGTTTTTAGACATGGTAAGATACCTATTTCTACTCTTATAATCCTTTCTTTTTTGCAATCTCGTAGTATATCTTAACCGCCCTTGAGGAAGAGAATGCCTTAACAACTTCCAGGGATTTTTTATCTGCGTCTTCCCTCAATCTCTTATTGTTCTCGATTACTTTGGTTAGGCCATTGCCTGAGCCCTCCCTTATCCTGATGCAGAATCTCCTCACTTCCCAGGGGAGGTCTGCCTTTTCAGTTATTATAACTGGAACGCCTATTGACAGCGCCTCTATAGCTATAAGTGAAAGCCCTTCCCTCTCCGATGATATGAGCAAACCCTGCGAATTATAGATGAGGCTGAATAACTCGGTTTCGCTGACCCTTTCCTTGAGCCTAAATCTTTTTTCGCCTAATGCAAGCCCCTTAAGCTTTTTGAGCTCCGGCCCGCTGCCTATAATCATAAGCCCTGCGCCTTTTACCCTCCTTACCATGCTTATGGTTGCGTCAAACCTCTTCTCGGGTATCAGCCTTCCTATAGCAATGAAGTACGGACTGCCATTTCTCTTTCTTAAATTTCTCTTTATCCTGTCTATCCTTTCCTCAGAGACTGCAGCAGGAAGCACATATGCGCTTTTAATGCCAAGATTTTTCCTTAGCTGTGCTTTGGTGCTGCTTGAGATGGCAATAAACTTGTTTGTAGAAAACGCGCAGAGTTTCTCCACAGCAAAGCCTATCATGCCTTTGTATTTGCCTATATACTTTTTCCAGTATTCCATGCTCCAGCACTCCGACCACGTTACTGCAAACGCAGACCCGGTTAGCCTTGCATATAAGGAGATAAATGGTATGTGGAAAAATGGGAATGCTTCTGCCTCTATGAGGTCAAAACGCCGCCCTATTACCGAGAGAGGCGTGCTTATCCCGTATTTTATCGCTAGCGTTATGCTCCTTCTGCCATTCACATACATTCTGCTGGACGGGATTGCAGAGCTTGTGCAGTGATAGTGTATCTTCTCGTGCACGAAATCGTTGGCGGGCATGCCTTCCCTCCTCATTGTAAACATGTGCACTTCGTTCCCGGCTTTTGCAAGCTCATCCATTATCAGATATCTTCTTTTCTCTATGCCTCCGTTAAACCATGGGTATGCGCTATCGTAAACGAACGCTATTCTCATTGATTATCCCGTAATATTTTTTGGTATCAGCGAGTCGTTGTATTCAATCTTGAATATCTTTGTATCCTGGTTTATATACACGAGCTTTAGGCTTGCAACGCTGTTGTCCCATGGGCATACGTTATATCCGCATAAAAAGAGGAACTTCATCATGTTGCTTTCTGCCATGCCGCTGCTGAACATGTACACGTTGGTTATGTTTACGGGTATGCCGGGCCTTGGAATGCTCGAGTATGCTACCATAAGCATGTTGCCGTTAGTCTTGTTGAATTTGCCTTCCTGGTTTTCTATTGTAACGTTGCCGTCATTCTCTGAATAAAAGACTACTTCCGAGAAGGGCGATATCTGGTTGTATACTCCAAGCTGCATGGCATATCCTGTTATGTTTAGCGTCCCATTCCTGTCTGTCAGTACGGCCCTTGCTGCTAATGCGCTGTTTTGGTTATAGAATGTGAGGACTCTAGAAGTGGCATTGGAAATGTATGATATGTTGGTAAAGGACAGAGCCCCGTAGTTGTAGCTCTGGTTCTGCGGCAGCTGCGATTCTGTGTATATGCCGGCAGTCTCAAGCAGCCAATTGTACCTTACAACAAGATAGTCGGGTTCCCCGCTTATGTTCCTGAAAAGGAATCCGGGATCAGAGCTGGAGTTGAAGAGCCATGTGGCGAATGGATCTGCAACCACCAGATTCTGCGCGCCCACGCTGTCGGTAATGCTTGTCCTGTTCGCGATTCCCTCCACAACGCTTCCGTCAGGCCATAGGGTCAGCACAACGGAATTGGAAGGGGTATTGTTCTTCATCCACTGCATTGCGCTTATAAACATAGGATTTATGTTGTCCGCCTGCACTATTCCAGTAGTATATTGCACGTCCAAAAGGATAAATGCGAACAAGAAAGTAAGGATTACCATATAGATTGCTATGTCATTAATCCCTTTCTTCATTCTTAGCGAGGCATAGAAGGCAAATGCCATGGCAGCTACAAATGCGAAGAACAGAAGGGAGTGCACCCAGATGCTACCTCCAAATAGGAAAAAGAATCCAAAGAAGTCAGCCCAAAATGCGCCTATAAACGAAGAGATTATCAGCATATAGGAGGCCGCATTGGAAACGCCCGAAATGCCTTTTCTCGATAACGAAGCCGAAAGCCATATGACGGCTTCCGCAATCCCTACAAAAATGAACATAGTCAAAAGCGAGTACAATGCCGAAAGGTTAAGGTATGATGAAACTATAAAGTAAAATATAAGCCCTGCAAGGCCTGCGTTAACCCATGCTCCGATATTCTCCCTCCTTCTGATTGCCGAGATCAACCAGTAAATGGTGTATGCGACGAAGATGGCGATTGGTATCGATATTAGCGAATTAAACCTAACCGCATTTATCTGCAGGTATGCAGTAGCTATGAAATACGAGATAAGCACCAACATGTCCTCGCTTGCAACAAATGCGAATGAGGCGCTGCTGGTGTCAAAGCCTTGCGTATGCGTCACTTTCATGAACATGTATACGAATATTACTATGCAGATGAGCGCCCAGAAGAGCAGTTTTGGCAGGCTTGAGAGTGTTGATATATAAAGGATTATGGACATCGGAGTCATGAAATTTGCCGGGCCGAAGCTTGCATAGAGAAAGCTTGACGAAGGAGGCTGCAATTCCTGTATTGTGGCAGCAAAAGAGCTGGATATGGTAGAAGTTCCCGGATTGAAGAAGACCTCGCTGTACGCGTAAGGTACGAATATCCATATGGCTATCAGGGTAAGCAGGACAAACGCGATTACAAGCGCAAGCCTTGTATACGCTTTATCCAATATGGCAATCTTGTTTTTCCTCAGATAATCTGCTATAATGAATCCTACTATCATTAGCACAAACAGCATCAGGAAGAATACGTCGGTCACTGCCTGCCTTCCTATAAGCCCTGTTGATATGTAAACTTCGACAAGCAGGAACCAGGATGCGAATGTGAGGAGCATGTATTTTATCCTGCCCATCATCTTTTCATTAAAGGCTATGAACGCATATGCAAGAAGCAGGGAATATGCAGTTATGAATATTGCTACCCCAAACGGCCCTCCGTTCCATGTTGCGTTTGCAAAGCTAAGCACTATTCCAGATGCAACTGCCAGGTATGCCCTGTATTTCTTCTCATTCCTGAATGCCTCGAGAAGCAGCACTATCGCAAATATTACAAATGTAGGAGCAAATGTATCCCCCCTGTATATAGTAGCGCTTGTTCTTGCCGCATTTCCCATGCTAAACGCTACAAACGCCATGACAAGCAGGCCGAATAGCTTGTCCTTGCTTAAGTACCTGGAAAGAAGGTACGCACCTATAATATCAAGCGTTGCAAAGACTAGAGGCATTAGCCTCATCACGTCATAGTAGCTTATCCCTGCAAACTGGAGAAAAGCATAAGGCAGCAATGTAATCCAGTAAAGCCCGTGCGCCTCCGCCACGCTGGTAGGTTTGGGCCAGCCGGATATGCTCAGCGTATTAGGCACTATGAAATCATGCTCCACTGCCGCCCTTATAACTGCAAAATGATAGAATCCGTCGGGCTCGTAAAATCCGTAGTATTGCAGGAGCGACGACCTGAAGTATATGCCTATGCCTATTATGATCAGCGCCAGCATTATCTCTGCAAGCAGGGCTCGGTGCGTTAATATTTTTTTCATGATGCCATTCGCTTCTCCTGAACCGTGAATCTTTTCTTCCAAAAAACCATCTATAACAGACCAGATTTCATCCAAGTTTAATAAACAACAGATATTTAATGAAAAGTAATAAAATACCAACCTAATTTGCAATTCATAATTAGGAACTCGATAGATTAAATATTTTTTCCCAAAATTGCTTTTTAGGTTTTTGTCTCTTTTTGTCTCCGGAAATAATTAGCATTAGGTCTCTATACCTAACATATGGTTAACGTGTTGGCCTCCTTGTCGTGTTGCATATGCAACAAAATACATGATTTATACTGATGTGACGTCTCCCCAACTGTAAACGGTGTAGGATTTCCCGCTCACATTGTTAACTTGGCGAAGCGTTCTGACGCAAATGCCGACTTCCTAGCATGCTAATATATGAAAATATTGTTACAGTTTGCATATTGCTACTAATTTGCATATTGCTATTACTGCGATTAGTTCTCGACTCATCTCTAAAAAATGTCGGATTTACCTCTCGCATTCATAATGGCGCTGGGGATGGGAATCGAACCCACGAAGGCCATTTCTGGCCAAACAGCTTAGCAGGCTGCCGCCCTTTAGTGCAGCAGACATCGCTTCTAGCTGAACCACTAGGCGACCCCAGCGCATATACGGCAGAAGCTTGCCTCGCAACATGCAGCGATATACGGTTACTCCGCATCGACTCGGCCTTGTATCCCAGGAGCATGGCGGTTTTGCACGCCTATAGGCTATATGCTTAGGGTTGCTCCTTCCGGCCTGGCCCGGTTTACAGATAACGCCACCACCTGGGGCAAGACGTCAGCATCTAAGCGGAGACCAAATATTACCACATGGAACTCAGCAGGCATGAGGCTCGCCATAAGGGGATTTGCGAGAAAGGAAACCCCTAGCTTCCAGACCGTTCTGCCGCTTTATGAATATCCAGCCAAGCATTAATAACATTAACGTTTTTTTTTCAAAAGTAATTTAAGTATGAGTTTAGAATATATTGAAGCATTACCATGCATTATGCGGAATACGGATCCCTGTATGAAATGCCTCTAAAGGCAATTTGGGTACATTGCGTAAGAGCGCAAAACTCTAGTCGAATCATTCTGAAATATAATTAGTGTTGCTTTGGAAGGAAGATCAATAATCATGAAATCTGCATATAAGATGGTGGAGAAGCACATAGCCGGGACAACTATGATGTCTGCTCTGGCAAAGGCAAAGGAGGCGAATTCCAAAGGTCTTCTTGTATCGATGTCATTCTTAAGCGAACCTCCCTCAGACATGATAAAATCAAGATATATAACAAATACATACATGCAGCTGGCCAGGCAACTCTCGCGACTCAGCATAAATGGCAATGTGCATGTGCCCGTATGGCAGCTGGGCATATCCTTAGACGAGGGGATGGCCGTAGGGAACTTGCGCAGGATAATGGATACCTGCGCTACATACGGGATCTTCCAATGGTATGAGGTCAACGACGAGCATGACATAAGTGCGGTAAGGAAAGCGGGCAGTAAAGGATACGGCATAGCCTTCGGGAGCATAGAACTGGCAATGAAGTACATGAGGGCAAGGAAGATGGCGGATGCGAAGCTTGTCTTCACTGGTTTCTCCGGGGAAGATATTAGGCTGGACGAAAAAGAAGTAGAGAAAACGATAAAGGCTGCTATTGAGAGCTGTGAAAAACTGACTCTATCCTCAGTGCCAGACAACGTCCTTTATAAATTTATAAGGAAAGGGAAAGCCAGAAGGACTACGATTATAGAGATGCAGTACGGTTATGAGAGGATGATAAGCGAGGCGTACAAGAGCGGATATGACGTCAGTGTATTAATGCCTTTTGGAAAGGATTGGATAAGGTATGCGCTCAGCAAAATACCGAGCGGAAAGCTGCACTCCCTGGCGAGCAGCTTGCTCGAGCCTGGCGCAGATCTCGAGATTTTATAGTGACATCCTCTCCCAGCTGAATGTTGGGATCTTTTAGGGTGGCTATGATTGGTCGTCACGATGCCACCCATATAGTTCCTGTTTCTTCGGCAACCGCCTTCCTTGCGGAAGGTCTTACATTGTCTCCACAGGCTTGACTTCCCGAATGTCCTTCGGTAGCTCTTTTGAGTAT
>JAJYWY010000011.1 GCA_021791245.1 Microcaldota archaeon | reverse complement strand
TATTTCCTGCATCGCAGATTCCAGAAGAAACAATAGGAAAAGAAAATGTCGCTTTGTTCGTAGATCCTCAAGAAGTAGAAGTTGATAATAAAAGAGTCGTAATTCTCGCCAACCCCAAATCCATCACAATAATATACACATTCCCGCAAACAAGTGGCTGGGGAGTAGCAGATCCAAAGACAAGAATTCCTTTAGACAAACTAACAGAGGGAACCCCAGAACATGAATTGAGATATCTGAAGAGAATATTTGGTCCATGCGTACAACCTCCGTTGCGCGAATACAGCAGCAGCTTTCAATGCATGCGGACCGTGTTTGCTGTACGGTGTGATTATAAATATCATGGGGTGGGATATGTAGATAATATAGAATAGCCTAGATAAAGTGCGATACATCAACTCTTCGCGACTCGTATCCATTCCGCGCACATTCCCAGGTATTCACCATTTATTCCGTTGAGCATGTCAAGCGCCTTGTCCACATATCCATTATTCATCTCTCCTGCCTCTGCGAGAGCGGCGTATTCATCCATATTCCTGTACTCAATCAACGAGTTTACTATGTTCGGCATATGCCTGCCCCTTTCTCCAGTCTTAAAATCTTCTATATCATCCTTTATCTGGAATGCTATGCCAAGGTTTCTCCCGAATTCCCGCATTTTTGCGGCAGCGCCATTCTCAAGGTAAATTGGCACTGCGCTTCCTGATGCACTTATCAGGCTCGCGCTCTTCAGGGTTGCGATCTTTATATAATCTTCTACATCAGGGGTCTTACCGTTTTTCTGGAATGCGAAATCTAGTGCTTCTCCAGCGCACATTTCTATGGATACCCTTGATATGAAATCCATAACTTTCTCCCCATATCTGCACGATAGCTGTATCGATTTAGATATCAGCGCATCGCCAGCAAGTATGGCAAGCTCGTTCCCGTATTTCATGTTTACTGTAATGCCTCCTCTCCTCTCTTCTTCCCTATCTATTATGTCGTCGTGCACCAGCGAGGCTATATGCAGCAGTTCTATCGATGCGGCCATGTCTATGTAATCATCTAATTTTTTATCGAATGCGAGTGCGCTTAAGAATACTAGCATAGGCCTTAACATCTTGCCGTTCCTGCGGAGGAGGAGCATTGAAGGATCGGACAATTCCCTTACTATAAAATCGTCTCCCCCAAAGGAGTTGCACCGTTCTTCAGTCTTCTGCAGGTATACAAATATGTCTTTTGGGATTCCGAAGTCGTTTGCGCGCATTCAATTACCGCATATTTGGGATTTTCAGTCTTATTCTTGTCCTAATCCTTATATTAAATCTACTTACTATCCCCTTGTTTACTTCTATAACATACTTGGCTTCTTTCCTTGGTTTATATACTTTGCAGCAGAATATGCATATGCATGGCTCAAGGTCTTTCTTTATATCTACTACTGACATGTTTTCGCCTACCCATATTACGTCTATCGGGAAATTCATATTCAATCCCCATATTCCAATCCTGCTTTCAGTTTTAGACACGAAGAGCATGCATTCATCATTGCCTAGTTTTTTTGCACCGCCAAGCCCCAGAGCCTTTTCTGCAGTGGAGACTGAAAGAATCGCGCTGAATCTTTTTCTGCCTATTGTTACTTCAGCCCTCTTTCTGCGCTTTCCAACGAAAAGAGAGAGAATGGATGGCAGCATAGAACCACGCATCAATCAACTACTGCCTGGCTCTGCTCCCTCATGAACTGCTGAAGGTAAAACCTGCTTCCTGTGCCTTTTCCGGTAAGGCCGCTGCCCTTCCATCCTACAAAAGTATGCGCGCCAACCATCGCGCCCGTAGTTGCGCTTATTCTTCTGTTCACGTACACTACCCCTGCATCAATGGAATCTAGATATTTTTTAATTTCGCTTTTCTTTTTTGTATAGCATCCAGAAGTGAGCCCGTATTCCGTATCATTCATCATTCTCAGCGCTTCATCAAAGTCTTTGTACTCAATTATTGTAAGGAAGGGAAGGAAAAGTTCTTTGTGAACAAGATCGTTGTCATGGCTTATTTCGACTACCATAGGTTCGACGTAGAAGCCGCCAAGCCCTGTATTTATCTCATTGCCGCCGAAGATAACCCTACCTTCTTTCTTTGCCCTCTGCACGCAGCTCTTGTAGCTCTCGAATGCCCGCTGGTTTATTAGAGGGCCTAGGTAAACATCCTTCCGGAGCGGATCCCCTGCCTTGAAGTTCCTTACCCTGTCGAGAAGCTTCGCTTCGAAAGCTTCTTTTACAGAGGAATGCACATACACCCTGGAAGCTGCGCTGCACTTCTGGCCGTCAAATCCGAATGCTGCTCCAGCTATCCCTGAGGCGGCTTCATCAAGGTCTGCATACTTAGACACGAGCACAGGATTCTTTCCGCCCATCTCGACCACGAAAACTTTCGCCTTCCCTTCGGAATAGCTCCTGTTAATCATTCCCATGCCTACTTCCCTGGATCCGGTGAATACTATGCCGCTTACTTTATCGCTTGAGAGCAGCTCGTTGCCTATTACGGACCCTGGCCCTGTTATATAATTGAATACTCCAGGAGGAATTCCCGCATCCCTGAACACTTCATATATCTTGTATCCTGTCATCATGCTCATGCTGTCGGTTGACGAAGGCTTGAACACCACCGTATTTCCAGTTATCAATGCCCCTGTGCTCATGCCAACAGAGATTGAGATTGGAAAGTTGAAAGGGGAAAGTACTCCGAATACCCCATACGGCTTCATCGCTATGGTGATTTTTTCCCGCTCTGATGGCGCTCCTTGAAATCCTGCATATGCCTTCTTCTTCGCCTCGTCCAGCGAAGCCCTTCTTATGAATCCTTTGTTTCTTTCCATCTCAATGGCATAATACCTTAAGAAATCTATTGCCTCATCAACTTCCCCGATAGACTCGTATCGCGTCTTTCCGTTTTCTATGCTGAGTATTGCGGATATTTCAAACTTCCTTTCGGAAAAGAGGCCTGCAGCTGTCAGCAATACTCTCACCCTTTCCATGTAATTCGTCTTTTTCCACGAATCGAATGCCTCATATGCGGCATTTATCGCTTCCCTTACATTATCTACGGAAGCCTTCTGGAATCTGCCTATAAGCGTTTTCCTGTCTATTGGAGAATATTCCTCAAGCTTTTCGCTTGTCAGCACTTCCTTTCCGCCTATCACAAGAGGTATCTCCTTTCCCAATAAACTGCCCTTAACCATGCCTACTGCATTGTCAAACAGTTCGTCGAATTCATTTTCATTGCCGTTTTCAAGGAATTTCCTGTACGTAAACTCATTCTCGAATTTTTTCATAGGATCCCCCAAAACATTATAATATAAAAGATTATTAATTTGTACTTGTTTAATATGCATCAGTATATCGTGCGGTGTTTTCATGGTTACATGTGAGATATGCGGAAAAGAGTATGACAACTGCTACATGGTTTCCATAGAAGGTGCAAAAATGGTATCATGTGCAAAGTGCTCTGCCGGAGGCAAAATACTGTACGAGATAAAAGCGGAGAAAAATCCTGGCAGGCAAAGGAATGTAAATTCCGGAGAGATTCTGGAAGAATACGATATAGCTGAAGATTATGGCCAGATAATAAGGAAGAAGAGGGAGCAACTGGGCTTCTCTATGCAGGTGCTCGCAGAGAGGATAAACGAAAAGGAAAGCATGCTGAAGAGAATTGAGGAAGAGAGGCTTCTTCCAAGTCCGGAATTGGTCAAAAAGCTGGAGAAGGAGCTGGGCATAAATTTAATGGCAAAGGTGCAGAAGCCAAGCAATGTGCCAAAGATAAACAATAGCGAGCCCATAGACATGTGGGATGCCGCATACAGGAAAGAAAAGTAGGTGAGCAACTGTCCGTAGCAATAGGGAAGCTCCTTTCTGAAGTAAAGCAGAAAATAGAATTAGAGGAACTGTCAGGCAAAGTAATAGCGGTAGACGCATATAATACAATATATCAATTTCTATCGATAATAAGGCAACCTGACGGCAGGCCCCTCACAGATTCAAAGGGAAGGATAACCAGCCACCTGTCGGGGCTTTTTTATAGGACCATAAACATGGTGGAAAAGAACGTAATCCCTGTATTCGTCTTTGATGGGACTCCGCCTGCACTTAAGATGAGGACTCTAGAAGCCAGAGGCAAGCGCAGGGAGGAAGCCCGCGAAAACTGGGAAGAGGCAATAAGAAAGGGCATGATCGAAGAGGCAAGGACTTACGCAATGGCGAGCACAAGGATAAACAAGGAAATCGTGGAGGATTCAAAGAAGCTGCTGGAGTATATGGGAATAGCGTGCATACAGGCGCCTTCGGAAGGGGAAGCGCAGGCGGCAGAGATGGTGAAGAGCGGTGCAGTATATGCGTCTGCAAGCCAGGATTATGACTCGTTTCTCTTTGGCGCAGACGTGGTGATAAGGAACCTTACGCTTACAGGAAGGAGGAAACTTCCGGGAAAGAACATATTTGTCAACGTAGAGATAGAGAGGATATTCCTCGAAGACGTACTCAGGAATGCCGGCATAAGCAGGAGTCAGCTCATCTGGCTCGGAATGCTTGTAGGAACTGATTTTAACGAAGGAATAAAGGGGGTGGGACCCATGACCGCGCTCAAAATTATAAAAGAAAAGAAGAGCGTGGAGGAGGTTTTTGCATTTGCAAAAGAAAAGTACAACATTGAGCTGAGCTTCGATCCAAAGGAAGTCGAAGAAGTATTCACGAAGCTGGATGTGCTCGACATAAAGAAGGAGGATGTGGAAAAGATGCTAAAAGAGACATCACCAAGCAAGGAGAAGATATCTAAGTTCTTGTGTGATGAACATGAATTCTCGCACGAGAGAGTAGAGAAGTTCGCGGAAAAGCTTCTCGCAGCAAAGAAATCTTCAGGCCAGAAAGGAATGGCATCGTGGATATGAATCTCGAAATCCAAATACATATAAGAACCTTTTTGCGCCAGTTAATCTTAGATAATGAAGGACATAAAATTGTGCTCTAATACAATCTTCGCAGCTTCATCAAATCCCAGTCCGCGATGGAGTACTTATGACCTATGGCTGGGCAATACTCATAATATCATCTGTGCTTGCAATCCTCTTCAACCTTGGAGTATTCAGCTCAACTAATCTAGGACCAAGGGCGTCTCCAGGTGCATGCAAGGTATTCAGGAACAGCGCATCCACGAGCCTCTTGGAAGAGTGCACGAACGCGATTCCGCAGTATGTAACGCAGTTCAATCAGTATAGTGTATGCACTTCTGGTAGGATGGTGGCCGCTGAACGGGGATACAAATGACTGTTCAGGAAATGATAACAACAACGTAGGAACAGGAATATCATTCATCAGCCAGTGGACAAACGGATATACGCAGCCATGAAATTTATCTCATAAATCTATATGTAATTCTGTTCTATTGTAGAACAGAAAAACTTATATATTGTTCTGTACAAAAACAATATATGGGTAATTCAGATATCTTTGTAGAATGGGATACATACGCGAAAAGAAAAAAACTACATGCTCGTGATATTAATATAGATTCCATTATCCGCAATTCTAGCTCAAAATTAATTGCAATAAGCGGAATAAGACGTTCTGGAAAGTCTAGTTTGCTCATGCTTATTGCACAACATTTGTCTAACAATGGCGAAATGGTAGGATACGTAAATGTTGAAGATAGCCGTATAAGCGGATCAAAAACTTTGTTAGATGACATATTAAAATGGTTTGGGGATGAAGGATTTTTACTTTTAGATGAGATCACAAGCGCTGTTGACTGGGAAGGCTGGCTGGCACGCAATCACGAACTCTTAAAGGGAAAACTCCACATAATAGTAAGCTCTTCCGTAAGTCTTATTAAGCCCTCAAAACCGCTTCGTGGAAGGATATTGAATTACGAGATATTTCCACTTACATTACCAGAATTTCTGCAATTTAGGAACACACAGATAGAGAAAACGACTGCCGGAAAAGGGAGGATAGAACGGGCCATGATGGAGTATCTGAAGTATGGGGGATTTCCAGAAGTTGCATTAACTCAGGACCCTACAGATAAAGTAAGGATAATAGCCTCTTATTTTAAAGATATTGTGGGCCTTGATGTGGCAGACAGGTCAGGTCAAGAAATCAGCACTGTTGAAATGTTCGGCAAGTATGTGGTAGAATCAACAACCTTTTCCGCATCAAAATGCTTAAACTTCATGAAGACTTTGGGATATAAGATAGGGAAGGAAAGAATATTGCAGCTTGAGAAATATACCCAAGACGGTTATCTTTTCTTCTTTGTGCCAATATTTTCTTATAATATTAAGGATAAAGCACAATATCCGCGCAAAGCTTATTTAGGCGATTTGGGGTTCTATTATGGGATTACGGGAAAAGAAGATTTTGGAAAGACTTTTGAAAATTTAGTTTTTTTAGAGCTTAAAAGAAGATTTCAAGATCAAGCTGAGATACATTATTGGAAGAATGCTTCTGGACTGGAAACCGATTTTGTTGTGAAGAAGGGAACTCACATAGTTGAGGCAGTACAGGTAGCCTATGAAATCACAAACGACAAAACTGAGAAGAGAGAAATAAAAGGGCTGGTTGAATGTGTGAAATCACTAAAACCAGATAAATATTATATACTTACAAAGGATTTTAGCAAAACTGTTGTTGTTGATGGGATAAAAATACACTTCGTGCCTATATCTAATTGGCTTTTATGACATATGTTAGGACATACGCGCACAATATGGTAAGGAAGAATAGTGTTGAGGATCCTCTTGGATGGAACGGTTTTATATCAAACGTCCAAATCTATAATACACCACTGTCCCAGAACGATATAGAACGATATAATAGCACTATACGATGAAGGCATCGGCGGTGCACCCATTAATTTGCAGCATCTTGTAGAATGGTGGCCTCTGAACAGGGATACAAATGACTGTTCAGGAAATGATAACAACAACGTAGGAATAGGAATATCATTCATCAGCCAGTGGACAAGTTGATATACACAGCTTAAAAATGTTCTCTATACAGGGAAAGAATTATAAATTCTTTCCCTATATATAATACTATGTTGAACAAGGAAAATGTTGCAAAATTGATACAGGATTTCCACAAATCAAAATTACCATCCCCAATATTTGAGAGAAAACTAGAATTGCCCCTTGATTTAAACATAAGGCGAGCAATAACAGTGATCGGCCCAAGAAGAGCTGGAAAATCATACCTTCTTTTTCATACCATACAAAAGCTTCTGGATAAAGGGGTAGAAAAAAGCAATATCCTATACATAAATTTTGAAGATTTTTCTTTCGAACACTCCACTCCTTCGGAATTGGAAAAAATCTTCGAGGTATATTTTGATATGTACCCTTCAAAACGAAATGAAAAGCTATGGTTGTTTTTCGACGAAATACAAGAAATAGATGGTTGGGAGCGTTTTGTGAGAAAGACGCTTGACGATATTAATGCACAAGTTTTCCTTAGTGGCTCTTCATCGAAATTGTTAAGCAGGGAGATAGCGACATCTATGAGAGGAAGATCCATATCTTATTCCCTCTTGACTTTGGATTTCCAAGAATTTTTAGAATTCAAGGGCATAAAAATAAGTAAATTCTTGTCTTCTGAAGAAGAAAACAAGCTCGCAAAGTTGGCTTTGGAATATGTTAAATTTGGCGGCTACCCAGAAGTTGCGCTTTATTCAGGCGAAAAGGAAAAATTGCTGAAGGAGCTAATAGACGTCACTTTGCAAAGAGATATTGTCGAACGATATGGAGTCAGGAATATAAAAGTGCTTAGGCTCCTTATAAATGCATTATCCTCTTCTTTTGAATTTTCAGTGCATAAATTCTTCAATTTCCTCAAATCAAATGGGTATATGGTAAGCAAAAATACCCTGTATACGTACATCAACGCCATTAATGATGCTTTTATTGTAGCAGAATTGAAGAAGTATTCAAAATCCGTCATAAAGGAAGAACAAAGCGTATCAAAATTTTACATGCTTGACAATGGCCTTTCTGCGGTAAGTAATGCCCAAGATAGCAAACTCTTTGAAAATGCAGTATTTAATTCGCTTTATAGGCGTGAAGGGATAAAACTTGCGTATTATGCGGATCAAAGCTCCGAAGTTGATTTTGCAATCTCAAAAAAAGGTTCCATAAAATCGCTTATACAAGCAGCTTATAGCCTGGGCGATTTTTCAACAAGAGAAAGGGAATTTAATGCTCTTCTGCATGCATCTGAGAAACTCCATTGCAATAGCCTTTACATAATAACGCTGAACGAAAGCGGCACAGAATTGTACAAGGGCAAGAAGATCAAGATAATTCCTATATGGAAGTTTATGCTTGGCAGGGAATAATGGTATAAACTGATAGGCTTGTTTAAATCCCGTGAATAAGCAGATGCAGAGCTGAGCATTAGCGGCCACGATGATGAAGGATACTGGCACAGAGCTATCTCAAACGTCCAAATCTACAATACACCACTGTCCCAGAACGATATAATAGCACTATACTACGAAGGCATCGGCGGTGCACCCATTAATTTGCAGCATCTTGTAGAATGGTGGCCTCTGAACAGGGATACAAATGACTGTTCAGGAAATGATAACAACAACGTAGGAACAGGAATATCATTCATCAGCCAGTGACCAATGGATACACGCAGCAGTTGGTATATTATTACAAAATTCAATATCTTTTCTCGTCGTCCCTTGGATACGGCTTAGTAAGTATGTAAAACCTGCTCTCCCCCTTCATTTCTTCAATTATCCTGTCTACGAGAAGCTTTATCGGATTCTGCAATATAGCAACACGTTTGCTCATATCCTCGAAATTTTCGAACTTCTTCTCCTCCCTTGCTGCCAGTATCGCTTGCAGATTCTTCTTCCCTATGCCCGGAAGCAGCTCTAAGCTATGCTCCCTTATGTTCAGCGGCCCTGCTATATTGAAGAGGTTTATATACTTCTGTTCATTTGACTTTATGACAGAGGTTATTGCGTTAGGCAGCTCCTTCTTCGCACCTTCAGTTAGGTCATTGTACTTGAGCCTTGATTTTATCTGCAGAATCTTGTCCCTCTCGTTTCTGCCTATGTATACCCTCTCGCCGGTCTTTACTATGACGCCCTGCTTTAAGGATACTTCAAGCAGCGTGAACTTCTCCTCTCCAAGCAGCTGCGCTAAAGGCTCTGATTTTATAGAGAAGGATTTGCCGGTAGGCAGATAATCTAGCACAAGGGCGTATTCTTCGAGCCCTCCTCTCTCTTTTCGTTGTTCAATAGTAGCTTCCATATCCTATCACTTCTCATAGATTAACCTCTATAACTGTTGACTACTTCGAGTGCTCTCTTCGCCAAATCCTCTTCCAATGCCTTTTTTTCCATGAGCAGCACCTGTTTCAGCTGCATCTCATTTATCGGCATTATGTCAATTATCTTTATTGCAACCTTATCGCTAAGTCCCAGTCCCTCAAGTTCTTTCTTCATCTCCGCAGCCTTGTCTTTGCTTATCTTTACAGATTTTTTTATTGCTTCCCCATATTCATACGTTACCTGCTGCTCGTATCCGAAATCTTCTTCCTTCTTCCTATCTTCAAGTATGTCAAGAGCCTCGAGAAGCGTTACAGGCCTTGACTCTTCTACTTCCTTGCCTATCATAAGCATCACGGTAATTCATTAAAACAGTCTTTTAAACTATATATACTTTTCGTTACATCGATATATTCGGGAATTGCGGTGTTTGAATAGTAAATGCCAAAGATACATACCAGAAGATCCTCGCTGAAATGAAGAAGCACATAGCAGGGAAGGAAGATACGATAGAGCTTCTTTTCATAGCAGTGCTTGCCAATGGGCATACGCTGCTTGAAGGAGTGCCAGGCGTAGCCAAGACCACCATGACAAAGGCGCTTTCATCAACTATAAGCGCAGATTTTAACAGAATACAAGGGACTCCAGACATAGAGCCAGACAACATAGTCGGATACACTTACCTTGACAGCCAGAAAAACGTGCAGATAAAGAAAGGCCCTATCTTTACAAACATACTCCTTTTCGACGAGCTTAACAGGACGCAGCCCAAGACAATGAGCGCGCTGCTCGAAACCCTCGAGGAAAGGCAGATAACGCTTGGAGGAAAGGACATACAATTGCCCAGACCGTTCATAGCGTTCGCTACCCAGAATCCCCTGAAAATAGAAGGAACAGAGCCTCTCCCAAAAGTGGTGTCCGACAGGTTTATAATGAAGGTCGACGTAGACTACCCAAGCATGGAGGAAGAGATGAAGATGCTCAGGATAAAGGAAGCAGAAGAGAAGGTTGTCGTGAACAAGATAATAAACACTACAGATGTTATAGAACTTCAGGAACAGGTCAAAAAGGTATCTATGCCAGATGAAGTAGCCAGATATATAACAGAGCTCGTGGATGCGTCTAGGAAGGAGATGCATGTTGTCATGGGTGCAAGCCCTAGGGCAGACATAGCGTTCATGATGTGCGGCAAGGCAAAAGCTCTTATAGAAGGAAGGACAGAAGTTAAAAGGGATGACATAAAGTTCCTTGCAAAGCCTGTGCTTAGCCATAGAATAGTCGTGAGAGCCACCGGAGGAATAGGCGCGCACGGGATAGTTGACGGAATAGTTGCTTCCCTGGAGTGAAACCAAAGATGACATTTATGGAGAGAATTCCTAGAAATCTCCTTATGCTGCTTGCTGCAGCGATGCTAATCATCATGCCAGTTTATGCGCAGGTGGGTGCGCCCACAGCCCAGGGCACAGTCCTAGGGTCGCCAACAGCCGGCAGTTCTGTGCAGGCGCAGGCATCTGCCAACGCATCGGTTTCGGTGTCAAGCGCTGCAACAGGCATTCAGAGCAAGCTGTGCAGTATACTAAACATACTTAGGTCTGTAGTTGCGATAATCGCACTGGCACTGTTCTTGCTTGGTGCAATCATATACGGAGGCGCGCACTTTCTCCCATCTGCAGGAAACATAAGGACTTCTGCCCAAGCCTGGGGCATGGGAATGGTTGTAGGTGCTGCAGTAGGGCTTATACTTTTCATACTTGCCCCATACATAATATCCCTTGTCATATCTGTTGGAAATGCAAGCGGGTACATACCGATGCCAAATTGCTGATTTTATAAAGTGTTGCAAATTTGCACACACGCAGTTTCACTGCCATGCCTTCAAATAATCCAAATCATCCCGGGCAATCGAAATCCACAAGATATTTAAGATAATATGGTTAAATAGATTAAATGGATTGGTGTGAAAATGAACAAAAGATCCGTAATATTCTTATTGTCAATGATTCTATCAGTATTCGGGCTAGCTGCAAACATTGTGGCAGCAGCTCAGACTTCAGGCCAACAATTATCTTCAGGCTTGAGTAGCGTCCAGAATACATTATGCCAGGTTGTAGGTAGCATACAACTCATAGTCGGAGTAGTAGGCGTACTTCTAGTGCTAATAGGCGGAATATTGTATGCTTCCGGCAATTTCATGCCAGCTGCAGGAAACATAAGGACAAATACGCAGGGATGGGCAATGGGCATGGTAGTAGGCGGAATAGTCGGAGTCATAATAGCAGTTCTAGCTCCTTATATTATAAGCGTAATTCTGCCATCAGCATCAACTTCATGCAGCGGCATAGGAGGTATATTTGGTTCTGGTCCA
>JAJYWY010000032.1 GCA_021791245.1 Microcaldota archaeon | reverse complement strand
GCTATAAGTTGCTAGATGCAAGGGATTATGGCGTGCCACAAGAAAGGAAGCGTATAATAGTAGTCGGATACAGGAAGGATTTAGGTAAGCGATTTGAGTTTCCTGAAGCAACGCATTCGAGAAACGAAAACACACTAAAGGGAATAAAACTCGAAAAGTATGTGAATTTGAAAGAAGCATTGGATGGATTGCCTGAAGCAATAGCAGCTAAGGAAAATAACAAACCTAATGAAAACTTGGTATTTCCAAACCAAGAATATATGAATGGTAGCTTTTCCACGATTTATATGTCTAGGAATAGGCTTAAATCATGGAGTGATTGTTCATACACAATACAAGCCGGTGGCAGACATGCACCATTACATCCGTCATCTTGCAAGATGATAAAGGCTGAGGAGAATAAATGGGTTTTCAAAGGAAACAATCCAAAATTCAGAAGGCTATCTATAAGGGAAGTTGCAAGGGTGCAGACTTTCCCGGACAACTTCATATTTTATTACAAAAATGTTTCTGATGGATACAAAATGATAGGCAACGCTGTACCAGTTAAGCTTGCGGAAGCAATAGCAAAGAGAATAAAAGTAGACTTGATTGGAATTATATCGGCGAAGGCTATTAAAAAAGACAACATTGAACAGATTACTAAAACTATGTTAGAATCCTGCTTTTAAGAAACACAGAATTTACCAACGACAGATTTTTGCTTCGACGACAAAAATAGGGAGACATTTCGATGAGTTATATATAACCCCGAGGAACGTACGGGCATGACGGGATTTGAACCCGCAACCAACAGCTCCGGAAGCTGACGTGCTATCCAGGTTGCACTACATGCCCGAAAATTTAGCGGGCATGACGGGATTTGAACCCGCAACCACCTGGTCCGAAGCCAGGGACGCTATCCAAGTTGCGCCACATGCCCAAGAGAACTTATGTTATCTTTAAATATTTATCATAGTGTATATAAATTGGCGATGTTATGGATCTGTTGAGTATTTTCAGGAAAAAGGAATCCGCACAGAACGATGGAAAGTTACCTTTTATGATAGGGACTGAATTCTCTCCTTACAAGCTTTATGCGAATAAGAGGAGCGCAGCGTCCCTTTCCATAAGGTTGAAGAACCTTAAGAGCGAGCCTGTTATGGCATCGGTGCATATAGGCCTTCCGAAGAACATAAGCTTCAGCGAGATGGGCTTGTCCAAGGAGAAGGAGATAAAGCTCGGAACTATGAATGCCAATGAAGAGAAGGAGGTAAGGTCTGAAGTGCTTGGAGACATAGGCACGGACACAGGAACTTATACAATCACAGTAACAGCATACGAGCATTACAGGGACTACGACCACGTGCTTAACTCTGTCAGCAAAAGGATAACGCTTGAGGTTGTATGATTACTGGGGATTTGCAGCATCTGCATGCTGCGATTCTGGAGCCTGCGGCTCCTTCCTGCTGATCCTTGTCATTATGTCATTCAGGCTCTTAGCTATGTGCGCGCCTTTCTCAGTAAGAAAGAGGGCTTTTATCTTTCCATGCTTCTCGGATTTTATTATATCCAATCCTTCGCATACTGCTACAAACTTGCTTGCATTGACGTAAGTAGTATCTGCTGCCTTTGCCAGGTTTGATATATACCATTTCTGGTTCGGCTCTGCAAGCGATAGCATCATCTTTACCTGCTTTGCCTTGAAGAATATTCTTTTCTCAGCTTTCCCATCCATAAAACCAGGAATTTACTTTTGAACAGAACACTTATTATTACTTATTCTTTATTTCTATTACTACTTTGCTTATTACGCAACTTGCATCAACATATCCGAAATTCCTGCTGTCTGTGCTTAATCTGCTGTTGTCTCCGGTTAGGAATACTTTTCCGTTTTCAACCGAAGACACCCTTTTGATTATTTTCATCTTCTTCTCAGGGTCGATTGCAATCACTATGTCGCTTTTCTTCGGGCCTGATATCAGGAGAGGTATGGAACTCGCCAATACGAAATCGCCCTCGTGAAGTGCAGGCTCCATGCTCCTGTCCCTTATTTTATACATTTTTATTATCTCCAAAGTCATACCTTAGGATACACAAATGTCCTTTCAGTGGGATAAAACGACTTCGCCTCTACTGTGTCTACCCCTTTCGTCTTCCAGAATATCACGGCCATCTTCTTTACGGCCTCAAGGAGCTCTTCGGACTCCTTTATTCCTGTGCCCTGCTTGCATTTTGAGGCTTTTTTCATTATCTCCCAGACAAGCCCGTGCAGCTCCGGGAACTTCTCAGCATGCTCAGGCTTGAAATAATCCCCCCAGAGAACCCTCACTTCGTGCTTGACGTTCTCTGCGTGCTGCTCCTTAACTTCCACATACCTTATCATCTTGTTCCTAGATTCCGTGTCCATGACCTGGGATTTGCCGAGCTCTTCTATGAGCATGTCCATCCTTATTACAGTATGTGCAGCAAGCTGCGCAGCGTATGGATCGTATATGCCGCAAGGTATATCGCAATGCGCATAAACCTCTTCCGATTTGAATTTCCTGTCCAATGCCGAAGCTATCTTGTATACTGATGGGCTTTTCATTAAATCACATTAATAATGCATAATCAACTTATTTAAAACTTAGTTGCATTCTGCTGCTTTCCGGTATGTCATTTATGGAATCTAAGGAGGTCGCTTCCAGTGGTCTCGAGCTGTATCCTTGCAACGTCCTGCTTCTTCCTGAATCCTGGCATTATGGCATTAGCGAACCTTATGTGCATCGTGGCATCGTAAAGCTCCCTCATTATGTTGTAATATTTTTCAGCATCCTCGCTTTTCCCGTGACGCATGGCCTCATATGCTTCCCTTTTCAGCTCCCCGAAGACATCCATAAGCCCTAGCATGTATTCTACAGGGCCTACGCTTAGGTCTTTGCTAGTCATCAGCTTTCCGTTCCAGATTAAATTGTAAAGCACAATTGCCTCTACGTATTCCTGGTATGCCTGCTGCGAATAGTACTCAAAAGAGCCGTCCACTTTCCTTAGCTTAGCTATCTCATTCTTGAGCAATCTTATCTTTGAATCAGCAGCTTTCCTGTCCTTGATGTGTATAAGCGTTATAGCTTCGCCAGCATACCTTATTGCCGAACGCGAGAGCGCGGCAACTTGGTCGTATCTTTTCTGGAGATGCTCTAGCTCCTTTGTTATTCTGCTTATCTCTTCCCTGGCATCCATCTTATCATTTCAATATCTTATTTTGCCTGCTATACCAATAAATATACTGCTGTGCGTAGCCTGCGTATTCCGGCCATTTTCCTTCTATGAAAGAATGGAGCTCCTTGTTTGATGCCCTCTTCTTTAAGTATATGCCTTCGAGGGCCCTTTTTATCCACGTGTCTATTGGGAATGCTTCCATCTTGCCGTAGCCCATTAGCAGGATGCAATCTGCAACTTTGTCCCCTATGCCGCGCATGGACATAAGCTCTTCCTTTGCCTCAGCATAATCCATTTTGTAAAGCCTTTCGTAATTGAAGGATTGCCATTCGCTTGCAACTTCTTTTATGTATGCAGCCCTGAATCCGACATTGCATTCCATCAGCTCTTTTATGGAAGAGCATTCCAGAGCTTCTGCAGTAGGAAACAGCCTGAGCCTTCTGCCCCTGCATTCAACTTCCTCCCCATACTTTCCTATCAGCCTGCGCATTATGAGCCTTATCCTCTTTATGTTGTTGAACTGCGACACCACATATGAAAGCGTAGTTTCCCATACGGGGTTCATGGTCATGCGCAGCCCTTTTAGCTCTGATATTGATTTGTGCATGAATTCGTCCGTGTCTATCTTATTGTATATGCAATCCATATTGTGCGACAGGCCGAGCTTCTTCATCACCTCGCTGCGTGCGGAGGCTTTCCCATAATCCCCAAGATACGAGTATTTTATTTCGTTTGTTTTGGTGTTATGCGTTACCTTTATCAGGCCTTTCTCTGTTACGTACTCTAATGTGTCTTCCATGCCGCCTTTGAATTCTGCATGGAATGCGATGGGCTGGCCGCTCTCATAGGTGAGCCTCATGCTGAATGGAAATTCGCACATGATCCTGTTCATCAAATCTCTTCTATCCTTACTCTCTTCTGTTCTGCAGTGTCCCTGTCCCTTATGGTAACTGTGCGATCTTTTAAGGTATCGTAGTCTATGGTTATGCAGTACGGCACGCCTATCTCGTCTGCTCTCGCATATCTCTTCCCTATGCTTCCCGTATCAGAGTAATAGGAACGCACTTTCATCTCCTTAAGCATATGCTCTACCTCGTGGGCTCTCTTCTCCAGTTCATCGTCATGCTGAAGCGGGAATACTGCATACTTGTAAGGCGCAACATTGCTGTTCAGCCTCAGCCACTTCCATCCCCGCGCCCTGTCATTTACCACAAGCGTATCGAGAAGGCAGAACATGAGGCGGTCTAAGCCTATGCTTGCCTCGACAACATGCGGAAGCACTTTTTTGCCGTATGAGAGAATGCTAAGATCATTTTTTGAGCCTTCGGAATGGGACTTTAGGTCGAAGTTTGTCCTGTCAGCTATTCCTGCTACCTCCACCGCGCCATAAGAAGTCTGTATCTCTATGTCCACATTGCCTCTTGAATAATGCGGCAGCTCTGCCTTCTCTATCTCTCTGAAGCTCCATGCTGCTTTCGGGAGACCTATCTCGTCCATCATCTCTGCACACAAGTATACAAGCGTGGCAAACTGTTTGCTAGGCACTTTCTTCTCTTCAAAGAGCATGCCTATTGTAGCAGACCTGGGTCCTTTTGGCTCTCCTGCATCTATGAACTCCACTTTCTTCTTTATCACTTCTTCTATACTAATCTCATTCATATCAAACCTGTCAGATTCAGGGTCAAAGAAGAGCTCTGTCTCCATCTGCGAAAACTCACGTAGCCTTATAAGCTGCTGCCTTGGCGATATCTCGTTCCTGAATACCTTCCCTACCTGCGCTACTGCGGCAGGCAGCTTTATAGGGTATGCTTTTGACAACGCCTTGAAATCTAGGAATATCCCCTGCGCAGTCTCCGGCCTTAGGAACCCGGAATCTGCAGTGAACGGGCCTATGCTGGTCTTGAACAACAGGTTGAAGTCCTCGAGATGCTTGAGCTCCTTGCCGCACTTCTCGCACTTTATCTTGTTTTCCAGTATGGCTTTCTCTATCTCTTCCTTTGACATGTTCTTTATACTCGCCAGCGAGGCAAAGTCCTTCTTCTCTTCGTAAAACTTCTCCAGAAGCTTGTCTGCCCTGAACGTTGCGCCGCAGTTCAGGCATCGCGCAAGAGGATCCGTAAATGTATCCAGATGCCCGCTGCTCTTTAATACCGGTTCAGGGAGCATTATGGATGTCTCCACTTCCATTGCACCGAGCTTGTCGACAAATAGCGAGCGCCATACGCTTTCTATGTTTCTCTTTATCCTGAGGCCTATGGGCCCATAGTCATAGAATCCGCCTATGTCCCTGTATATGTCGAACGCCTTGATGTAGATGCCACGCCTAGTGGTTATCTCAGTGATGCCGCTATCATCCCTTTCAACTATCATAAAATCAGCAAAACAAGCAGTTAATGCACGCTTAGCTATTTAGCTTTTTACGAGATGCTCAAGACCGTCATCTTGAAGCTCCTGCTTGAATAGACCAAAACAGGCAATTATGCATGCTTGATTATCTTTCCTTTGGCGCCTCTTATGCATACATTCAGATCATTAGTCCCTCCTTTCCTCTTTCAGAACAAATACGTGATTTTCCATGTCTCTGATTTTCTTCTCATATGTCTCATCCATCCATTTTTGGATTGATTCTGCAATCTGTTCGACTTCTGCAGCTATTTTAACTCCGTCTTGCGTAAGTTCGAATACGAATGTGTGAGATTCGTTCTCTTTGTAAGTGACGAGTCCTTTCTTTACCAGAAGCTGTATTTGTTCAAGGCCCAGTATTTGCGCTGATCCCACAAGCGTCGCCCTTTGTCTCATTGCAAGATACAAATCCTGGAGAGCTTGCATCTCATTCCTGCCAAATTTGAACTTTCTTTCCTCCATATGGATCATGCATCAACAGCTAATCCCTTCTTTCCGGCTTTAAAGTAAATATGTGGTTTTCCATATCCTTTATTTTGCTTTCGCAGGACTCCTTTATCCAGCTTTCTACCGCTGCCGTCATCTTCTTGACTTCTTCAGCTATTTCAGCTCCGCCTGGGGTCAGTTCAAATATAATTGACCCTTTAACGTATTCCGTATGCCTTACAAGGCTTTTCTCCTCCAGAAACTTTATGCTTTCATCGTTCAGGGCCCCTTCTTTACCCTTAAGCGTCTTTGCATTATACAGCTGAAGCAAAATACCCATCTTATCCCTGTCCAGCTTAAACCTATTCTTATCTTCCATAAAAGGCATAGCGCATCAATCCCTCTTTGCATCGTTTAATATAAATTCATGCTCTTCAACTACTTTCATCCAATCACCATATATTTGCATTAGCTGGTCCTTGAATGGTTTTGCCCTCTCTTCTGTTTCGTCAAACATCGCTTTAAGCTCTTTTAAAACATTAATGCCTGCTTTTGTGATTTTTAAGGCAGATGTCTGCACCCTGACGCCTTCCTCTATAATCAGGCCCATGTCCCTTAAATGGGCCACTGCTGAATCAAGCTTCATTAGCTTTATATATTCCGTGTTGTAGTAAGCGGTGCCTTTGAGCGAAACGTTGATAAGCAATTTTATTTCTTCGGTTTTTAGCTTCACTTTATTCATATTTTCATGCACCTAATCATCATAAATATTTGTTATGCACCATATTTATATTTTCTGTTCAATGATTATACAAAATAAATAGTGCTAATATGAGGAAGGAAACGCCAGAAGAAAAAAGAAGGAGGATAATGAATGCTGCACGGGAAGCGCTAAGCGGCTCGTATGCCGGGGAGGAGCATGCTATAATACAGGCAAGCAACACGTACAATGCAGTTGACAAGATAAGGAACCTCCTATATGAAAGGCTTGATGAATGGTACGGGATATATTTTCCGGAGCTCAGGCTCACAAACCAGGTCGCATACGCGAAGTTCGTGCTTGGGATGGGAGGCAACAAGAGAGAGGCAAGCAAGGAAGCCATTTCAGATATAGTAGGCGATGAGAAGGCGAACGAAGTTTATGAATCAATACAGAAAAGCATAGGCAGGGAGCCTGGAAAAGAGGAGTATAATGCCATCAGGCTGATTGCCGAGAACGAGATTGCTCTTGCCAGGCTGCAGGACAACCTGGATGAATACCTGAAAGAAAGCACAAAGAGGGTCATGCCCAACATAAGCTACCTAATAGACTACAAGATAGGCGCAGAGCTGCTGGCAAAAGCAGGCTCGCTTAAGAGGCTGGCTATGCTGCCTGCAAGCACCATTCAGCTCCTTGGCGCTGAGAAAGCGCTCTTCAAGCATATCAAGTTCAAGAGCAGGCCCCCTAAGTATGGGGTTATATTCAAGCTTCCCCAGATCTCCGCAGCCAACAGGAGCGCAAGGGGAAGGCTGGCCAGGGCATACGCGGCAAAGATATGCATAGCTGCGAAAGCTGATGCTTTCTCGAAGAACTTCATAGCTGAAAAGCTGAAGAAGGACATGGAGGAGAGGGAGAGGAGGGTTGCACAGCAGGCCAAGGAAGACCTTGAAAAAGGAAAACCATTCAACAGGATGCACAACAATAGGCCTAGGCCAAACGTAAGTTTCAACGACAGGGGAGAAAGGAGGCATGGAAGGAATAATTGGAGATAGTTGTACGGAGTATTATATATTGTTTTTAATAAACTGTGGATAATATCATGGTAGAAAAAGAAAAGAAGGACCATACTATGGAGAAAGAAAACAACAATGATACGAACAGCGAGACGCAGACACTTGAATTCGGGATTGCCGGGGGGTTTGCTTTTGCGACATGCATTTTGATGTGGTTATATTATTATCACCCAAAAGAATACCCAACAGAAACTCAACGCACTAAGAAAGTTGCAATGGTGGCAGCACCTCTCGCCCAAAGGCGGAAGGATATTTCATATATACTCAGAGTTGAAAAGGAAGTAAATACAGCTTCCATACCTTACAAGGAAGCTTTTAATTTCGTTCTAAATAGTCCTGTAAGCAGTACGCCTCCAGAAATGAAGACTATAACAGCAGGTACAAGGAATTTAGTGGCTGTTGATATATACATGGATTTGGAAAACGGAATTGCCCGCGCATATCGGAAGGAGAACGAATTGCGGAATCCGGACAAAGCATATCTTCAGAAACTGTTCGGCTTCTACACAGATTCGCAAAAAGCGGTTTCCGATTTAATGTTCTTGACTTCAAAGCCTCTGACACATATGCAGTTGAGGCAATCTTTCAACAAGACCATATCCGATTTGAATGTTCTTGAAAGGGACAGCAATGCATTGAAGAAATTTGAGAAGCTGAAAGGCTGAAAAACGGGATTTGCTATCTTTTCATGATGGCTCTAGCGACTTCTACTTTATCGTTTTCCGTAAGGAACGAGGACTTTAATGCGTTTTCCTGAAGAAGCCGCAGTTCCTCCATAGTAAAACCATAATCTACGGCAATGTTGTATAGTGAATCTGTCAATGTATACCCAAACATCGCAGGATCATCGGAATTGACAGATACTAAAACCCCGTTTGATAGGAGATTGCCTATATTAAGCTCTTTTCTTGACCTTATCAGATTCATGAACATGTTAGATTCCGGGCACATTTCTATCCCTATCTCTTTCTTTAGCACTGCTTTGATTATGTCTTCATGCTGCGAGATTGTTCTTGCATGACCTAGCCGGTTTGCCCTAAGCAGATGTATTGACGCATGCATGTTTTGATATAGATTGTTTCCGAATTCTCCGGCATGGACAGTGCGCTTGAGTGGAGTATCAAATGTCTTGTAATAAGCCTGTGCGTGCTTTGCTGGAGGATATGCAGCTTCGTCGCAAGCAAGGTCTATTCCAACTACCCCATAATCCATGCAATTCAATGCGGAGACTGCTATATCAATCCCTTTTTCCTGTTCGGATGCCCTGTTTATGCACACTATTATGCTTGTCTTTACTCCAAAATCCTTTTCGCCTGCCTTCAAGCCTTCGCTAACGGCCTTTATGACACCCGTATAATCCAATCCAGCCAGAGTGTGGAATTCTGGCGCGAACCTGATTTCCGCATAGATTATCCCGTCATCGCGCAGGTTCCTCGCTTCTTCATAAGCTACGCGTGATAAGCTTTCCTTTGTCTGCATTAGGGACGTGACAAGCCCAAAGCCTTCATTAAAGAGCTTGTCGATTCCCCGGCTCTTCAAGTCTGCGAAATATTGAAGCATGCCGCCTTCCGTAAATGATGGCATTTTAATCCCTGAATTGCCGCCTAGCCTGAGCAATACACCCATATTGACGTCTCCGTCCAGGTGCCTGTGCAGGTCTATCTTCGGCATTCTTCTTATCTCTTCTTTTGTAGGCATATCATCATTATCATATAGAAATTTGTATTAATTGCCATGCATCACTTAAAATGCTTGTCTGCAAACTGCCAGAAACCAATAAAAGCTTTTATATGCTAATACATATACCTTTGAATTATATAATGGTCAGATGACATGAGCCAATTTGGAATACAGACGCACTCGAAGAATAAGAGGAAAAACACCGGAAACGGCAAGCTTAAGCTCAAGAACAAAGACAAAAAGAGGCATGAGATTGGAGGATATTTCTCTGCAACCAGGCTTAAACCCGAGAAGAATGTGATAAAGCACACAAGAACACGGGGGGGAAGCGTGAAGCCTAAGCTTAAGAACGCGGCATTCGCTAATGTGCTCACAAAAAGCGGATACAAAAAGGCAAAGATAACCACAGTTGCAGAATCCAAGGACAATAAGAATTTTGCCAGGCTTAACATAATAACCAAGGGCTCGATAATAGATACGGAGCTGGGGAAAGCCATAGTGCTAAATAGGCCAGGAAGGGACGGCTGCGTCAATGCAAAACTTCTCTAAAGTGGTTCTACGGCAACAAGAGTTTATACCTGCGACAATGCAGACGCACAGGCGCTGAAGAAGATGCTCGAGTATGATCCATACCTAGATACAAAACTCATTCCGCCGGCCAGAGACGATAAGGATTTGAAGAAGCTGTCCGAAGAGGAAAGGAAGAAAATTGAGGAAGAGGATAAGAAAGTCAGGGATGCGCTTGAGAAACTTAAGAGCGACCCTATGGCAAACACAATCTTCGCCAGGCAGGATTATGTGCTCAAAGATGGCATAAGCATAGGATTTGAAAGAGAGAAATATTACTTATTCCTTCATGCGGATGACGACTTTATGGAGAGAGCAGACAGGAAGCTCAAGGAAAGCATAAAGAGCATCAAAAGAGCAGACCAAGAAACGGAGAAGAAAGTAATAGAGTATATAGACAGCGAAAGGCAGGGAGGAGAACAGGGAATTGGGGCAATATTTGGATGACCGTTGCCATAACTTTTGCCCATGTGTTCGTATAGCCTTGTTTAAAGGCTTAACATCTGCCAATAAATCCAAATTTCTTCTAAAAAGCAGAAGCAGATGTGCAAGGCCCATTTGCAGTAAAGCATTAAAAACTTCATTACCTCACTAATTTTGATTCTATGCCTGAAAGCAATAATTTCAATGACCCGGTAAACAAACTTCTTAAGGACCTGATGAACAGCTCTGAGCCCATAAAAGAAGCAATGCGCAGCATGAAGGATAAAAAATTTGAGGATATTGAAATGATTGCAGAGACGCTGGGGATAAGCAAAGAGTCGATAATTGGAGTGAAGAATCATGAACATGTTATATCAATTATCATAAATAAAAGGAGCTTGAGCGATGACCAGTTGGCATGCATTAATCAAAAAGCCATACAGCTATGCACAAAAGTCGCAAAAAGCATAAACTTGAATATATTGAACTTGCCATTATATTAAATTACATAAAAAGCAAGGGACAAAGGCGTTATAAAGATTGACGTTGCTTTATTATCATGCACAAGGACTTCTTGAGCATTCTTGACCTTTCCATCTCAGACATTGAGGATATCTTCAAGATGTCTGATACCCTAAGAATCTCAAAAGGAAAAGTGCTTGAAGGAAAGATACTTGCGCTCTTATTTGAGAAGGCTTCTACCCGCACTAGGACTTCTTTTGAGGCTGCGATGCTTCATCTCGGGGGGCATGTGATATATCTAGAATCTAAGACCATGCAGATATCAAGGGGAGAGACGCTGGCGGATACTGCAAGAGTGCTAGATAAGTATGTAGATATAATAGCGGCAAGGATGTATAGGCATGAAGATCTTAAAGAGCTCGCAATAAACTCTTCTGTTCCGGTAATAAATGCGCTTACCGATATTGAGCATCCATGCCAGGCGCTAAGCGACGTATACACAATATCCAACATAAAGAAGAGAACAAAGGGCATAAATTTTGCTTTTATTGGGGACATTGCATCAAATACAGCTAATTCGTTAATGGTAGCATGCGCAATGGTGGGAATGAATGTAAGGCTTGTAGGGCCGAATGAATGCATCCCGAATATGGAATATGTTGATGCAGCTAGGAAATATGGAAGAGTGGATGTATTTAGTGATATACCGGAAGGGCTCAATAATGCAGATGTGGTATATACGGACACGTTCGTGAGCATGGGTCAGGAAAGCTCTGCCAAAGAGAGAGTAAAAATGTTCAAGGATTACCAGCTAAATGCAAAAGCAATGTCGTATGCAAAGAAGGATGCT
>JAJYWY010000039.1 GCA_021791245.1 Microcaldota archaeon | reverse complement strand
AATGTCATGGACAGAGACTATAATGCCTCTATAAATATAATGAATCTTGCGAGGGAATCGCTATGCCAAACAGCATAATCTATAGCAATATAGGAAGCCCACAGCCTTCAGGCGTGGGTATTTCACATGAGATTGAAATCCCGCAGAGTTTCATAAACGCTTCCCTCTTTTGTGAGCGTGCTCTTCTTAAGAGCGAACTTGCTTATCTCAAAGGAACCGAAGCTCGCGTTCTTGTACTTGTCCAGAATTGATAATATCCGATTTCCATTCGGCTTCCTCTTGAACCTTGCAAGCGTTACGTGCGCGGAGAACTCGTGCTCGTCCCTTGTGCCTATGCCTGCATCGTTAAGTGCATTGTCTATCTTCTTTTTCAGCGCCTTTATCTCTGACTCCCCTTCGCTGACAATCGCGTATGCAACTTTCAGGAAATCCGGGTTGAAAATCCCTATGCCTCTTATTTCTATCCTGAATCTGCGCATATCTACGCGGTCCATGGCATCTTCTATCATGACCATCTCGCTATTGTCTATCTCTCCGAAGAACTTGAGAGTTATGTGCATGCCGTCCTCATGAACTATTGATGTATCCTCGTTCTTGAACTCCTTGGCGGCTTCGTAGAGCCTATTCCTTATCTCTTCAGGTACCTCTATGGCAAGGAAAGCCCTCATCAAATCTGTTAACATACTGTATAACAGAATATTTACAAATATGTTTATACATAGTATATTGATTTTGATGGGCAATGTCATAGCAATAAGGGTGTCAAAAGAGTTGAAGGAAAATATCGATAAATTGGATATCGACTATGCCAAAGATATTAGAGAATATTTGGAAAACAGGGTAAAGCAGAGATTACATCGCACACAAGACCAATTCAAAATTGATAACATCGGATTTAAAACTCGCTTCGAAATTGAGAGAAACAAGATACTATAATGGCATCGAACACTCCTAATTAAAATTTTCTTAAAGATGTTGCAATGACAAGCATTGACGATTTTTTAAAATTGGATATAAGGGTTGGGAAGATAATAGGCGCCGACGTCCACGAGGCTGCAAAGAAACCCATGTACGTAATGAAAGTTGACTTCGGCTCGGAGATAGGCGTAAGGCAGATAGTCGCGGGGATAAGGGCTTATTACCCTGCGGAGGATCTCATTGGCAAGCTCGTAGTTGGAGTGGTGAATCTAGATACAAAGAAGATAGCCGGAGTTGAGTCCCAGGGCATGCTTCTCGCTGCAGGAAGCGAAGAAGATGGAGAGGCCGTCATATCGCTTCTTGCGCCAGACAGGGACATGCCTCTTGGCAGCAAAATATCATGATATGCATCTTAAATTGCTTACTTTATATGTTTCTAAGATATATGAAATATATATAAAATAACAACCTCTATAAATAGAAATAGCCAAATATCCCGAGAAGCTTCTAGCGAGATATTTGGAAGATGCTGGATCAACTTGTCATCCGAATCTACATATTTAAGTTTTCTGTTCGCTATGCTATTGGTTGCATGATAATCTGCATATCTGGCATGCCTTGCTCTGGAAAGGACGAATTCTCTAAGGTGCTTGCGGCAAAAGGCTTCAAAGTCTTAAGAATGAGGGATATAATAAAAGAGATGATGGATGACGCGGGTGTAAGCATAGATAGAGAAAGCATGCGTACATTCTCGACAAGTCTCAGAAAGAAATACGGCGATGACATAGTTGCAAGGCTCATGGCTAAGAGGATAAAGGCAGCGCGCATGAGCAAGGGAATAGCGATATGCGGAATCCGCGGCGAACCCGAAGTTCTTGCGCTCAAGAAGCTGCTAGACGATTCCTTTTTGTCCGTGTGGATGGAAACCAGGGCAGACATAAGGTTCAAGCGCATGATGAAAAGGAAGAGGAAAGATGATCCTATGGATCTCAAGGGCTTCAGGAAGAGGGAAAGCATAGAGAAAGGATGGGGCATAGAGAACGTGCGGAAGCATGCCGACGTTATAATCTCTAACGAAGGCTCGCTTGCAGATTTAAGGAAATCTGCGCTTCTGCTCATCTCCAGATTGAATGCAAATGCATGATGGCATGGAAGGATACGATCTTGAATATGGAAAGAGGCTTGTAGGTGCCGCGCGTTCTACAATAGAAGCGTACACAAGTAGCTACAAGTTCCACAAAAGCCACGTTGAGCATGAAGTCTATGGACTTAAAGGCGAACATGGGATCTATGTCGCAATAATGCATTACCCTACCATGGAGCCAAGGGGAAGCTCTTTCATGGCAGAGCTGAAGTTGCAGATGAAAGACGCAATAGTCGCGGCATCTATAGAGGCATGCAACGACGAAAGGTACGTGCCTGTGTCGCACAGGGAGCTTGACGACATTGTGGTTGAGGTTGCGATAATAGGGGAGATGCGGCAGATAGGCGGCAGCATCTCAGAGATAAGGAAGTCGTTCGAGATAGGGAAAGACGGGCTTCTGGTAGAGCACGGGTACAGGAAGGCGGTTATCCTGCCTAATCCAGCGCAGGAGGATGTGAGCAAGGACGATCTTCTCGAGGGCCTGTGCATCTCTGCAGGAATAGACAGGAATGCGTGGAAGCATCACAAGGGCACAAAGCTCTTCGCATTTCCCGCGCATGTATTCATAGAGAAAGAGCCGAGAGGCATTGTGGAAGAGATAGTATAGAACTACATATTATTATAATTAGGAAAAGACTTAAGATTTGTCAATTTCCTAGAAAGGAGCAATCACTAATACATGATGACATGCGGCTCATACTGCTTATAGACATGGACTACTTCTTCGCAGCCTGCGAGGAGCTTCGCGATCCATCAATTAAGGACAAGCCAGTAGTGGTGGGCGCTGATCCCAAAGCGGGAGAGGGAAGAGGCGTGGTAAGCACGTGCAACTACATAGCAAGGAAGTACGGGATACACAGCGCAATGCCGATATCGCAGGCATACAGGCTGAAGAAGGACGCGGTCTTCCTTCCAGTCGATGACAAATACTACGAAGAGACGTCTGCAAAGGTGATGGCAATAATAAAGAGATACGCGGCAAAGGTAGAGCAGGTCAGCATAGACGAGGCATTTGCCGATATATCCAGCAATGTTGACGGCTATAATGGCGCAGTAGAGTATGCGGCAATGATAAAGAAATCGATAAAGGAAGAATTGGGGCTGCCCTGCTCAATAGGCATAAGCGCTAACAAGCTCCTTGCGAAGATGGCATGCACTGCGGCAAAGCCGGACGGTATAAAGCTGGTGAAGGATGAGGACGGGAAGGCTTTCCTATCGCAGATGGATGTAGAGATGCTCTATGGGATAGGCGAGAAGACGGCGGAGAAGCTCAGGGCTATGGGATACAAGACAGTGGGGGAGCTTGCAAAGGCTAACCAGATAAAGCTTATCGACGCATTCGGAATATGGGGCGCAGAGCTATACAAAAATGCGAACGGCATTGACGATTCCGAGCTTGTTGACAACGACGTTGTAAAGTCCATAGGGAGGGAAACGACTTTCGAGAAGGATACTTCAGAAGTTCAGGCCATGAAGGATGCGATAAGGAAGATGGCGGAAGAAGTGGGGAAAGAGCTCCAGGCTAAGAAGTTCGCCTTCAAGGTTGTGACGATAAAGATAAGGTACTCTGACTTCTCAGAGCATTTAAAGAGCAGGAGCCTTAGGCAGCACACAGACAAGGTGGAAGACATGGCAAGTTCTGCATATTTCCTAATCGAAAAGTATGCTGAGAAGGGAAGGGCCGTGAGAAAAATAGGCGTGCGCGTGTCAGGCCTTCTTGCGTACAAGGGTCAGAAGAAGATATCATCATTCGTAAACTACCCACGGCTAAAGCCTGTGGGCTTTCCATAAGTTGATGAAATATGTCGCACAGCAACAATCGGTTCAACAACCGCATCTGGACGCACGAGCCCGTTTACGGGGACTCTCCTATTGGAAATCTGGAGAGTATTATGGTTAGTAGTAACTCTCCGCCCCAACAGGGATTTTATGGCAACATTGAGGCTTGCCTGCCTATCGGAATTCACTTCAACTCCGCATTTCTTGCATCTGAACAGAGTATAGTTGCTACTGTCATGTCCTTTCCCAACAGCACCGCAGTGGGAACAGAACTTACTTGTATGCCACGCATCAACTATATTCAGCGTAATATTCTTGTCAAAGCATCTTTGAATAAGGTTCTTCTTGAAAGTAAAGAAAGGAATACGCATAACCTCACGATTGAACCTCTTCCCCTTAGAACTGAATCTCTTGAGGTTCTCAATCGCAATATCAGCATCATATTGCAATGCCATATCTGTAATATCTTTGACAACTTCACCTATTCTGTTCTTGACAAAGTTATGTTCGTTTCGTTTGAGCCTTCTAAGTGCCTTCTTAGCATAGTCGCTTCCAGTATCTGCATAACTTTGCAAAACAGATTTTCTCTCAAAGATTTTCTTCCTCTTAACCCAGATGCCCTTACCGAAGTAGTCCTGATGCAGAACCTTGCCTTCAGGAGAGATAACAGAAACAGCAAAGCATTTGCTATTCACATCCACTCCAAGAACATTCTTCTTCAAAGGCAATTCAACTTCGTCTTTGGAAAGATATGCAACAATCTCAAGTCGGGAAGTCAATCCATAAGTCTTGCATATCCATCCAGACTTAAGGAGGTCGGAATATCTCTGGAAGTTGCGGTTCTTTTTGATAGGTATGGCAATGCGATTTCTCGGATAAATTCCAAGTTCAATAAAAGGCATAGTCATATCAAAAGTCTTGCAGTTGCGAGGAACATTAAATTTGACTGTAATTCCTTTGGATTTGCTTTTGCTCCTCCATACAGCACGCTCCAGAGAGGCATAAACCTGAACGTTGAATCCAGTCTTCTTTTTGGATTTAGCAAAAGTCTTTCTATGGAAGTCCATAAAAGTGTTGCAGAAATCTCTTTCAACCCAGAGCGTATTAAATTCAGAAGTAGCCTTCAGAGAGAACTCTTTGAGGATTCTAACCTTCTTTGCAGTAATCTCATCAATCTGCAAAAGAATAGCTCGTCTCATACTACTAACCAAATATATATGTTTGGAAAGATATATAATACTTATACTCGACAATTCATCCCACCTCTAAAGAACGTGGGCTTCCTTGTCGAGATTAGGTGATAAATTAGCGGTGCGTATATGTAGAATGACGTACGGTTCCCAAAGATTTTTATTCTAATATCAACAAAAATACTTTGTGATAAAATGGCGAGGAAGTATACAAGGAGTCAAGCGGATGAAATTAGAAAAGAAGCAGAGAATGACATCAAATATTTTCTTTCTCTAGCTAGGGAAACTACTAATCCAGAGAGATTAAAGGATATAAAGGAATCTATAAGAATATGTCGTGAGGATATTAATACGGCGTATGAAAACATAACGGAAAACGTAACGGATGACTATGACTAACTACTGGAAAAAGCAATAGATGACGAACTGTTCCTAACCTTTTTTATAAAATCATGGTGGGAAAACCCACCTCCTTCAGAGGTGGGGGTGGAAGCGAACCGCAGATAAATAGGATGCTTCCTTATATCCTCGGAGGCTATGGCTTCATATCGTTGTTTAGTTCGGGAAAGCCCACGCTGTCCACGGGGAAGGATGTCACTTTCCATCGCTTGACTTGTACGCAAGATTCGATATATTCTATTGCCTTCAACGCAGCCTTGACTCCACTTCCGGATAATCCACCTTTAATGTGAAGTATCTATTTTCAAGGCTACGACAATTGCCCTCCTCCACAAGGTATAAAAATAAATAATCCAATAATGATCAGATATCATGGAAATAACTAAAAAACGACAAAGAAATCTAGAATTTGGCAACGAATTTGTCAACAATAATCCGTTCGCCAACGTGTATAGAAAGTATTCTAGATCCGATGGAAATTCTGGAAAATCAAGTGGTGGAAGCAGCAAGCCGTCAACAGCAGGCACCGTAAAAGGAGATGGTTCCCAGGGTACTGCGAAAAAAGGTTCTACTGATTGGGGCAAGCCATGCGACGTTACAGACCATCTTTGTCCTGGCGGAATGCATTGGCCTAGCGGTGCAATCTAATCGTATTTTCTACCAATAATGCGGAGAAGATGCTAGACACTTGTTTTTTCCTTTTTATTTTCTTCATATCCCAATTCTGAGAGGTATTCTCTTGCCTTTAGCGCAGCCTTGACTCCGCTCCCTGATGCTGTTGCAGCCTGCCTGTAGAATCTGTCTGTAACGTCTCCTGCAACAAACACTCCTTCTATGTCTGTTTCAACGTCTTTCTTTGTAATTATGTAACCCTGCTCGTCCAGCATTAACTGGCCGCTGAATATCTTCGAGTTGGGCTCGTAACCTATAGCCATGAAGACGCCGTCGATCATTACTTCATTTGTGCTTCCGTCCTGTGTATTCTTCAGCCTGGCGCCTGTGACGAGCGCATCTCCAATCACGTCTTCTATTGTAGTATTCCACATGACTTTTATCTTGCTGTTCGTGAGAACTCTCTCTGCCATAACCTTGCTCGCCTTGAATGCATCCCTTCTATGTACTATCGTCACGCTGTTTGCAAACCTGGTGAGGAATAGCGAATCTTCCATCGCAGTGTCCCCTCCTCCAACTACTATTACGTTTTTTCCCCTATAGAATGCACCGTCGCATGTGGCGCACGTTGAGATTCCCCTTCCCATGAACTTCGCTTCTGATGGAATGCCAAGCGTCTTCGCCTTCGCCCCAGTTGCGATTATAACGCATTTTGCCTTGTAAGTGTCTTCTCCCACTGTTATCTTGAATGGCCTTGCGCTGAAATCCACTGATGAAACATCATCGCCAACGAATCTTGTACCGAATCTCTCCGCCTGCTTCATTATCTTCTCCATGAGCGCAGGCCCGTCGACCCCTTCTGGGAATCCAGGATAGTTCTCAACAACAGTTGTGAGCTCCAGCTGCCCTCCTGCCGCAGCTCCGCTTATCACAAGAGGATTGAATCCTTCCCTTGAAGTGTATATTGCTGCAGATAGTCCCGCAGGGCCAGACCCTATTATTATAACATTCTCAACATCTTCCTTTTCCATTGAATTCGCCTAGAACAAGCAATCTAATTTTTGCTGGAAACACATAAAAACATATTCTGCTTTCTATTACCGCTGCATGGGCGATGCGGCATAAGGTGGCATAATGCTTTTAAGTATAGGGAACCACGTGGTAGCGCTAGACGCGTTCAGGAAGAACGCCGACATAAACTTCATATCGCATGCCCATTCAGACCATACAAAAGGCCTGAAGAACAATTCTACAATTCTTACCAGCTACGAGACTGCAATGATATTTGCTGCCAAGTCTTCAATATCCATAAACCATATGACATCCTTTCCTGACAACTTGAGTATAGACCTTATGGATTCTGGGCATATGCTGGGTTCAAAGCAGATATGCATAGAGGACAAGGATACTTCGCAATCTATTCTATATTCTGGCGATTACCAGATGCATGAGCCGTATGCTGCAGGCAAGCTTACCACAAAGGTGGCGGATACGCTCATACTCGATTCAACATATCCATATCCTGGCGTGGTATTCGACGACCCTGCAGAAGTTGCATATGCAATGCAGAAATATACCGATACAAAGCTTAACAGGGGGATAGTGCTATATGGTGCATATCCTGCGGGCAAGGCCCAGGACATAATAATGATACTTAACGAGGCAGGCATAAAACCTGTTGTAAGCGACGGCATAAGCAAAGTGTGCGACGCATATGTAGAATGCGGCGTGAAACTTGATTATGTATCACAATGCAAGGACAAGGATGAGTTTGAATACGAGACATCTGCCAATTTCGCAGGCATTGTAGAATTTAACAGGCTTATGGACATGAAGGAGATACTTTCGGAGTCTACGGGCAAGAGGGTATTCTCTGCAGTTGCTACAGGCTTCGCGAAGTTCTTCAGGTTCAATACCGACGTGCAGTTTCCACTCAGCGATCACGCTGACTTCAAACAGTCTGTAGAGTACATAGAAATGTGCAATCCGAAGAGGATAATAACCGTAGGCAAGGAGTCGGAAAGGATGGCGAAGGAGCTCGCAATCCTCGGCTACAACGCTTTCTCGGAAAAGCTGCTTCCTTGCGAGGAGGCGTTGGCTTCCGGCGCACAGCCACTTTCCGGCAAGCTGGAAAAGAACGCGAAGCAGAAGTAGAAGGGGAAAAGACGGAATAATGCTGCATTTCCATCTGCCAAAGAGCTTGCCAAATGTTCGGATTGAAGGCAAATATTAATATTTAGAGAGATATATAAGTGAAGCATGGAAAAAGTAATTCTCGTTAACGAGAAGGATGAGCAGGTAGGCACTGAAGAGAAGATGAAGGCGCACAGCAATGGGGGCATACTACACAGGGCGTTTTCAATCTTCGTGTTCAATTCAAGGGGGGAACTGATGCTGCAGAGGCGCGCCCTCACGAAATACCACTCAAAAGGATTATGGACCAATACTGTCTGCAGCCATCCCAGGGAAGGCGAGAGCATACTTGACGCTTCGCACAGGAGGCTTATGGAGGAGATGGGATTCGACTGCCCGCTTGCAGAGAAGTTCAGCTTTACATATCATGAAAATGCCGGCAGCGAACTCACGGAATGGGAATACGACCACGTCCTGTTCGGCGCATATGAGGCTGAGCCAAAACCTAATCATGAAGAAGTTGACGCGTGGAAGTGGGTTACGCTTGACGAGCTCAAGAAGGACGTTGCAGAGCATCCTGAGAGATATACCGCATGGCTAAAGATAGTGCTGGACAGGGTAATAGAAGAAAGGGAAAACAACAATGGCAAATAACGCCAAATTACATCTGCGGCCTAACAATGAGCTGAAGATCTAGGAAAAGCCAAAGAAGCCATGGCTGGAAGCCGTCATGTAAGGCAGTTCTGCCAAACCTCATTCTCTTCAATTCTGCACTTCATAGGCACTCTTATAAACTGGCACACTGTAGCGCCATTGCCCACATATGACCTGCTTTCTACTATTGCTCCATAGTGTATCGTCGCGCCTTGGCCTATCACGACAAAATCCTTTATCACTGCGTCTGCCCCGACTTTGGCATTTGGCATTACAACGGAATTCTTTCCTATTACCGCATTCTCGGCAACTTCGGCGTCGTTTGACACCCACCCTCCGCCGTTCTTATGCCTGTGGAAAGCTAGCTCCACGCTAACGGACATATTCTTCGATGAGAAGCTGTATGTCATCTTGAATGTATCTTTGTCTGCCCTCCTAAGCTCTTTGAGCAGCCCATAATCCATCTCCTGCCTGTCCGCTATCCTTTTTTTCTTGAATAATTCCAACATGGAAATCATAATCAGTTTAAATCTGCATATTTAAATGGTGCACAAATAGGTTCGTCAAATGCCACATTGGTTATGCTGCTTAAATAATTATTGCTTCAATCTCTTCGGCAGGTAGATTAGATGGCATGGGAGCAAGAATTCCTTAATTTCAACTCAGGTGAAGGCAAAGAAGAGGATATAGAATTTGGCGCAGGCATGAATAGTAAGCATAATGGCGATGCAATGCCCAGCATAGTCGGCATGAGCTATTATGCTGGAGAATTAAGGATAACTGCCGACGAGAAAGTAAAGACCATCGATGGCATAATAGGTGAGGAGGCGGCTGCGAAAGAGGCTTCGAAAGTCAAGAAAGGGCTTGGCATAATAAGCAATTCCGTAGCAAATGTAGGTGAGACCCCTATAACTGCGGCAGCTATTGCAGCTGTGAAGTTTGCAGTAACGTACAACATAAGCCTTTCAGATGTGAAGGACGTAGTGATAAGCACTGAATCCCCAAACGACGGCTCTAAAAACAACGGCGTCTCTGTGGTAAATGCAGTGAACATGATAAGCAGGGTGCTCAAGGATAATGCAGGCATAGATGTTGGCAACTTGTCAAGAATAGAGAGCTTGTTCCACAACCAGTCTGCATGCGTTGGCGGAGTGGCATGGATCAGCTACCTTGCAAAGAACAAGACCTGTTCAACGACCCTCCTTATAACGACTGATGATGCAAAATACAAGCTTGGCAGCGTGGCCGACGAGACCGGAGGCTTCGGAGCCACAGCAACGCTAATAAAAAGCGATACATCAGGCCTTATCCTGCTTCCTTATACAGGCAGATCGCAATCAGACGTTGTCGACTTCTTCAAGCCTATATCGGTTCCTGACGACGAGACTACAGGCATGGCGAGCATAAGCAAGTATCCCATAGTATTTGGCCAGTATTCGCTTTTCGTATACATGGGCCAGACATACAAGGCTGGAAGAGAGGCGCTTAGGAAGGAGAACGAGAGCTTTGACAGCACTAAATTCTTCGATGACTATGTCATTATATTGCACGTCCCTTATCCTGGACTCGTCAGGAAGACGATAGGTAACTTCGTTACGCACTTCATGAGGATAGACGGAAGCCTGAAGGAAAGGATACTCTCAGAGATAAATAGCAACCCAAAAGCTACCGAAAAGTATGTCGACATACCAAGATTAGAGGGCTTTGACAGCCAGGAGAAGGAGTTCGGGCTGATAGAGGAGGTTGGCGACGTGGTGCTAAGGCTTGAGGCAGAAAAAGAGCTCGTATTGCGTGGAGATGTGCACAAAGAAGATGAGATATCAAAGAACAGCAGGGAGATAGCGGAAATAAAGCAGAACAGGCTGCTCGAGATAATGGGCAAGTACGGAATAAAAGAAGGCAGACTGGCATCAGCTTTCAACAAAACAATAGATAATCTGGAAACGATGAAGCTGAAGGGCGGAACCCTTGACCAGCTCATAGACGCATTCTCTCCCCTTTACACAAACCAGGACATGAGGAAGAAGAAGGGTCATCTTAACGAATTCGAGGATGTGATCTCAAACTTCAACAGCGCGGTCAGGTCTACAAAAACGTACAAGGAGCTTTACACCAAGCTCGGGACCGAATACTCTCTTACAGTCCCTTCGTCAATAGCTAATATATACACCGGATCGTCGTTCCTGGCTCTTGCAAGTTATGTTGCAAATGCTGATGAAGAGATGCTAAGAAGGAAGAAGATACTATTCATGGGGTATGGCAGCGGGGCAGAGTCCTTTTCAACAGTTATACAGCCTAAGGATGCATTAAGGATGAGGGATATACTTAGGAATGCGGATCTGTTCGAGAAAGAGAGCGTAACATACATAGATGCCAATCAGTACAACTCCATAAGGAAGAAAGAGCTTGACTCTCTCCGCATCAAAGAGCCTATGCTCAAGGAAGTTGGAAGGGAGCTGAAAATAAACGAGCCAAGGCTCGTAGAATACTTCGTGAAATTAAAAAGGCATATGGTGAACAGCAGCGAAACGCATCCAAAACAGAAGGTCCAAACATAATTATTTTTGGCTTAAAATTTACATACATTAATCGGGCGAGGATATGCCCGCCAATAATGCGGCAGCTATCACCGATGCCGGATAAAAGGCAACGCAGTATAAAGCAAAGTAATCGGCATACAACGAAGTAAGACGAACGTTATTTATATACAAATTGAGCAAGATGTATTGTGATTTTATGAAAGTAAAAACTGCAGAAGGCACTAATGAACCTATGGAAATAAAGGTTACAACAGCTAAAGGGCATTCCAATATAGCATTTACTAAATATTGGGGAAAGAGAGACGAGAGGATAAATCTGCCCAACAATTCTTCAATAAGCATGACTCTTGATGACAATCTCAGCACTATCACGAGCGTGGCGCTGGTAGACGGCCTGAGGTATGACACAGTGTACATAAACAATGAGCTGCAGGACCTATATGATCCTAGAGCAACAGAAAAGACGAAGTTCATGAGGGAAGTGCTTAAGTATATGAAAAATATAGCAGATACAAATAAAAATTTCCTGATAGTGTCTAAGAACACGTTTCCCACAAGCAGCGGCATAGCATCAAGTGCATCAGGCGCAGCTACGCTGATCTTCGCCGTTTCGCATGTGCTGGAGTTAAACATGCCCCTGGAATACATGTCCATAATTGCAAGGAATATAAGCGGAAGCGCGTGCAGAAGCGTTTACGGGGGCTTTGTAAAATGGAACAAGGGAGAAAAGAATGACGGAAGCGACTCTTATTCGGTACAATTGAAGGATGAAAAGCACTGGCCTGAACTAATGGATATAATAGCAATAGTGGATTCGTCAAAGAAAAAAATCTCTTCCAGCGCAGGGCATGCGCAGACAATAAGAACCAGCGTACTCTATCCGTCAAGGCCTTCATATGTGGAAAAAGTCAACGTTGAACTGGAGAACGCGATAAGAAACAAGAATTTCGAAAAGATGGGAGA
>JAJYWY010000031.1 GCA_021791245.1 Microcaldota archaeon | reverse complement strand
GAATGAAGTTGAAGAGTTAAAGGACAGGCTGCTTAGGCTCGCTGCGGAATTTGACAATTATAAAAAGAGGTCGGCAAGGGAGATATCCGAAGCGAAGAAGCTTGGAAAAGCCGAACTGCTGAAGAAGCTGCTGCCTGCGCTAGACGAGCTTTCACTTGCAATAGAGCTTTCCGGGGCCAATAAAGATGAAGACCCGAAGATAAAAGGGATAGAGCTGGTGTATTCGAACATGATGTCATCGCTGAAGAGCGAAGGGCTGGAAGAGATAGACGCTAATGGGAAATACGACCCTTACAAGCATGAAATAATAATGACAAGAGAGAGCAGCGAAAACGATGGCTCCATAATAGAAGTAATTAGGAATGGATATACCCTGGACAACATATTGATAAGGCCGGCATCGGTTATTGTCTCAAAGAAGGCGCATCATGCCGAAGAAAAGGAAAATCAGGAAAAAAAGGATAAAGAATATAAATAATATTAAGAAAGTGATAAAATGGCAAAAATAATAGGAATAGATTTAGGAACTTCAAACAGCGCTGCTGCAGTACTGGAAGGAGGAAGGCCAGTGCTTATACCAAGCTCAGAGGGCACATCCCTTTATGGTAAGTCCTTCCCGAGCTATGTTGCATTCACTAAGGACGGACAGAGGTTCGTCGGTGAACCTGCAAGAAGGCAGGCTGTAGCGAATCCTGAGGGAACGGTAAATGCATTCAAGAGAAAAATGGGAACTGACTACAAGTACAAGATATTTGGAAAAAGCTATACGCCCCAGGAATTGTCAGCAATGCTGCTTCAGAAGATAAAGTCAGATGCAGAGGCTTTCCTTGGAGAGGAAGTTAAGAAAGCTGTCATAACCGTTCCGGCATACTTTGACGACAACCAGAGGCAGGCTACAAAAGATGCGGGAGAGATAGCCGGACTCGAAGTGGTCAGGCTAGTCAATGAACCTACCGCAGCATCGCTTGCATACGGAATAGACAAGGCAGGAAAAGACATGAAGATAATAGTATACGATTTCGGAGGGGGCACTCTTGACGTAACAATCATGGAATTCGGCGCAGGTGTATTTGAAGTCAAATCCACAAGCGGAGATACGCAGCTTGGCGGAACTGATATGGACAACAAGATAGTAGAATTTTTGGTCAGCGACGTAAAAAGCAAGTACGGAGTTGACATAACAAATGACAGCCAGGCGATGCAGAGGCTCAGAGAATCTGGAGAGAAAGCAAAGATAGAACTGTCTACGGCAATGCAGACTGACATAAACCTTCCGTTCCTTTCAACTGGCAAGGACGGCAAGCCCCTCAATTATACGTATAGGATGACAAGGGCCAAGCTTGAGGAGATAATTCTTTCTATAGTGGAAAGGACTACAAAGCCCGTTATGCAGGCGTTGCACGATGCAAAACTCGAGCCCAAGGATATAGACAAAGTAATACTTATAGGGGGCCCTACAAGGATGCCTATAGTGCAGAGGTACGTCGAACAGCTGCTTGGCAAGAAGATAGAGCGGGGAGTAGACCCGATGGAAGCAGTAGCATTCGGTGCAGCAATACAGGCAGGTGTTCTTACAGGAGAAGTAAAGGACATAGTGCTTCTAGATGTCACCCCATTATCCCTGGGCTTGGAGACACTGGGCGGAGTAATGACGAAGCTGATAGACAGGAACACCACTATACCTATAAAAAAGTCGCAGATATTCACAACTGCCGAGGACTCGCAGCCAAGCGTTGACATACACATACTGCAGGGCGAAAGGACCATGGCTAAGGACAACATAGACCTTGGCAAGTTCACGCTCAGCGGAATACCTCATGCGCCAAGGGGAGTTCCGCAGATTGAAGTTACATACGACATAGATGCAAATGGAATACTGCATGTTACTGCAAAGGACAAGGCAACAGGGAAAGAACAAAGCATGCGCGTAGTGGCTCCAAACAAAATGACAAGAGAAGATATAGACAAGAAAGTGAAAGATGCCGAGCGTTATGCAGAAGAAGACAAGAAGCTCATGGAGAGGATAGAGCTTAAAAACAATGCAGAATCCCTGATATACACCGCAGAGAAGACGCTAAAGGAGAACGAATCCAAGATATCCAAGGAAACCAGAGAAGAGATAGAAAAGGCAAAAACAGAGCTCAAGGAGACAATGGAGAAGGAGGATGCATCAGAGCTTGCGATAACAGAATCATTCGAGAAGCTGAAGCAGGCTCTGGAGAAGGCAGGCACACAGATATACGGACAGAGCCAGGGCGCGAACCCCGATTATGGACAGGCGCCAGGGCCTGGAGGAAATGACCCCTCCAACAGCGATCCGAATACTGCAGATGCCGACTTCAAGGTAGAAAAATAATGGAAATAAGATGAATGAATGCCTGAAGATTTCTATAAAATACTTGGAGTACAGAAGAATGCATCAATAGAAGACATAAAAAAGGCATACAGGGAGCTTGCGCTGAAGTACCACCCAGACAGGAACAAGGATAGCGGGGCAGAAGAGCATTTCAAAAAGATAAACGAAGCGTATGCAGTGCTGTCGGACCCTGACAAGAGGAAAAGGTACGACATGATGGGTTCTGAGGCGTTCAACAGGAGCTTCTCTGAGGAGGATATATTCAGGGGATTCAACGTAAACGACATATTCAGGGACCTTGGCATAAACATAAACATGTCCGACTTTGGAGGAAACAGCCCTTTCGATGTCTTCTTCTCTAGCGGCGCGGGCAGAGGGAGGAATGCAGACATTGGCCAGGATATACTTTATAAAATGGGCATAACCCTGCATGAAGCTGCAGAAGGAACTACCAAAGAAATATACGTAAAGCACACTGCAGAATGCGACAGGTGCGAAGGCTCAGGCGCCGAACCCGGCACCAAGCTTGTCAGGTGCCAGCAATGCGATGGTGAAGGATATGTGCGAAGCGTTAGGAATTCTTTCTTCGGAAGGTTTGAATCAGTAACAACATGCCCTAAATGCGGAGGCTCGGGAAAGACATACGAGAAGCCGTGCAGGCAATGCGGAGGCAAGGGATCAACAGTAAAATCAGAAAACGTCAAAGTAACGATTCCCCAGGGGATACGCGACGGAATGAGGCTAAGGCTTAACGGCATGGGGGATTTTGGCAAGGACAAAAAAGGGGATCTGTACATAGAAGTGGAGATAAGGAAGGACAAGACCTTTACGAGAGAGGAAGACGACATATACACTAACGTGCAGGTTCCATTCTACAAAGCCATTCTTGGGGGAGAGATAGAGGTGCCTACGCTTTCCGGGATAAAGAGGATAAAAATAGAGCCAGGCACGCAGCCAAATTCCAAGATAGTAATGAGAGGCGAAGGAATCAAGAGCTTCAGGGGCTCAACAAAAGGCGACGAGATAGTGAATGTTATAATAGAAATGCCAAAAACCCTTTCAAAGAGGGAAGAGGAGCTTTTAAAAGAATACAGGAACATAAGGGAAGGCAACTCGGGAGAGGGGAGGAAATTCTTCGGAATATTGTAGTGTTTGCGTATGGAGAAGGCAGAACCATATAAAAAGAGGGGCAAAACAAAACTCATCGCATTCGATTGGGATGGGACGCTTGCCAAAACACAGGTTAAATATTCATGGGCTCTTTTAAATCTCGAGCTAGGCTGCGAGGATGAGCAGAAGCGGATAAGCGACATGTACTTCTCAAGGAAGATAAGCTATATCGAATGGTGCCAGAAAGGGGTGGATCTGTATATAGACCGTTGCCTTACAGAAAAAAAATTTTACGACATAGTAAAAAAGAACATTTCCCTTCACACCGGCGCCCTCGAAACTATAAATACTCTAAAGAATAAGGGGATAAAGACCGGAATAATCTCCGGGGGGATATATAACGTATATGAGTATTTCTCGCGTATGTACGGCCTTCCAATGGATTATGTGAGTTTCTCAACGAAGCTTATTTTCGATAGGGATGGGAGGCTTGTTAGGGGAGAATACGAAAATTACGATTACGAAACTGACGGAAAACCAAAGATTTTTATGAAATACTGCAAAAATGCAGGCGTGTCTCTTGACGAAGCTATTTATGTCGGAGATTCCACAAACGACATTAACGTATTCAAGAAAGCGACAGGCATAGCGTTTTCTTCAGATTCGGAAGAGCTGAAGAAACATGCTGCGCATATCATACATGGCAATGACATGCGCGAGCTGCTAAAATACATAAACTGACCGCGCATCGCTAATGCGTTTATTTCTTTTTGGCTAACGAGGATTTTATCACGACTATCCCCCCGATGCCTATGGCAAACATGAAGAGGAGCACAATAGCCACGAGCTGCCACATATTAGACAGCGAAGCTGCAGCTTCATTGTATATGGCGCTGCCAGAGCTTGCATTGCCAAGCCCCTGCACAGTTCCGTTGTATAATCCGGGTATCATGTAATAGCTTAATAATGCAAAGAGAAATACGCTCAATATTATTAGCATTGGGATGCTGGCTTTCCTGAAAGGGATCTTTGCCTCTGACGCTACTGAAACGACCAAGTATACTGAAAGTCCGCCTACAAGTACGAACAACTGGAGCAATGCTATCACATATTGCCCTATGAAGAGGAGCAGCAGGGAGCCAAATGTGAATACCGCTGCAAGAGATAGGGCGGAATGGAATACGGACCTTTCCAGCGCCACGAGATATGCCGATATTACCGCAAGCGCGGAAAGGACTGCGAATACAAAGAGAAGCATTGCGTCTATCATGCGATCACCTCATATGCCCAAAGCAGGAAGGTAGCCGCTCACAAGCGCAAACGCCCATAAGAGGTTCACCACTGCAAGTGGCAGCATTATCGTCCATCCAAATCTAAGAAGTTTGTCTATCCTCATTCTTATCATGGTAACCCTGATCACTATCAGGAACAAAGCCACAAGTATTACCTTTGCAATGAGCCATGCAAATCCGGAGAAAGGAAACGAGAATGGCCCTATCCATCCCCCCAGAAACAATAGTGTTATTATAATGCTTCCAAGAAGCACCCTTGTATAATCTATAAAGAGAGCTATGGAATAGAACGGAGAGGATGCGTCTGTAAGCCATCCTGCGATTAGCTCCGAATCCGCTTCCCTTATATCGAACGGCGGCCTCTCGAATTCTGCAAGCATTACTATAAAAAATACCATGAAGCCTACAGGAAGAAGGAGCGCAAATGGAAGCGAGGACTGCGCGTTGACTATTTGCATGAGGTTATAACTGCCTGCAGCCACAGCCACGCTTGCCATGACGAGGAACATCGGAAGCTCGTAGCTTATAAGCATCATAACAGACCTGTCAGCGCTTATCGACCCGAACTTGTTTCCGCTTGCCCATCCTGCTATGAATAATATGAGGGGCGTGAAGGAAATGAGCACGAATACAACAAGGAGACCTATGGAAAGGTCAACTCCGTAGAAGTTTGGGCTTAAAGGCAGCATCTCCTCTATGAATATCAGCAATGCAAGCATGAGCGGAACGCTAAAAAGAAAAAGGTACTTGTTTGCATTCTTCGGGACAATGTTCTCCTTGGCAAGGAGTTTTACTATGTCCGCAAGGTTCTGCAGTATGCCGTATTTTCCGACTACATTAGGACCATGCCTCAGCTGCGCCTTTGCCATCACCTTTCTTTCAAACCATCCGTACATGTAGTCGAATGCAGATATGAGTATTAATACAAGCACCGCAAAAATTATCGCAGTGGCGATCTCGTTAAGCACGCCGTTTAAACCGTAATGCAAGGCGAAATTTGATATTACCTCCGAAACATAGCTATTCATTGTAATCCCTTTCCATGAATTTCAGCGATATGAAAGTCGCTATAGTCCCGAGTATCAGCATGAGCATCACAGCAGCGCTGAAGTATATGCCTATTCCGCTGTACACGAAAGACCAGAATATCAGTGCAACTATCAGCAACTCGAACGCAATGAAGATGGGGAAGTAATATAGATAGTCATTGGTTATATCCTTCACATCGCCTATCGGCATCTCGGCGCTCTCGTAATTGTCCAAAAGAATGTCGTTCCTCTTCATCTTCCTGCTCAGCAGCCTCGATACGAGAAGCATCCCTATAGGCACCATAGCCGCTACTATAGCAAATACAATCAGGTCTATGTAAGCGTTTGCCATGAGAAAGATACTGAGTGAAAGGTTATAAACCATATCTGAAAACCGGCAAAAGCGCGGATGCTTTTAATATCATGCCTTTCCAGTCTTGTTTGCTTCATGGCTACTTTATCGATTCCAGCATGCTGAGTATGTTCCATATTACGGTTCTTCCGTACGGTGGCAGGTTTATGTCATTGCTTATTTCGTCTATCTTGTAGGTTGCAGTGCTCGCCCTTACCGCATATTCGTCATTGCCCTCAAGCACCTTCTTAGCCTCGTCAAGCGCTGTCTTAACGTTCCTTGGAACTGTATTATCGTTAAGCAGGGTTTCTATCTGGCTCTTCACGTTGTCTATTATCTCGTCGAATTCCTTGTTGTCCATTCTATTCACCTGTATCATTGAGCGGGCCCGGCGGGATTTCCAAGACTTCCCTGTTAAAATTATCTCTCGGAAGTCTATTTGAACCCGCGACCTTTAGCTTAGAAGGCTACCGCTCTATCCAAGCTGAGCTACGGGCCCAGCGTAAATATCTGTACACTATATATAAAAGAACTTTCTTATGTTCTCCGTTATTGCAAATGCAGCTTCTGCAAACGCAATATTCTTCGCCTTTGCAATAATGCCAACGGATTTCACCACATCTATGGGCCGCAGCCCTGCTACCGGGGCATCGGTCTCAGCCACTATGCTCTGTATGCCGACTGCCTTTACTGCCCTCTCCCTCTTCTTTGAGTCCAAGGGGGGTATCGATATAAGAAAGCCCAGCCTCTCCGCCCTCTTTGCATCTTCAATGCTCCCCTCGAAGAAATGCAGCATCGCCCTCTCGACCCTGCTCTTCTCAAGGATATCAAGCACATCTGCTATCGCATTCCTTGCATGCACCACTATAGGCACATCCATGTTCTTTGCAAGCTCTATCTGCATAAGGAATGCTTTCTTCTGCAGTTCGTATTCCTTTGCATTCCTCGCAACCTTCTTGTCAAGCCCTATCTCCCCTATTCCGACAACTTTGTTGCTTATCCTAAGCATATTATCCAGCTCTGCTATATGTTCGGATTCCTTGGCTGCAAAACTGGGGTCTATTCCAACTACTGCAAATACATTGTCAAATGATGACATCCCAAGCGCTCCAAGATTGTCTTTATTGCTCCCTCCCGCAGTAACCATGAAAGCAACGTTTCGCTCTGTCGCCTCCCTTATAATCCTTTCAGGATCTTCAAATAGGTTCAGGTGGCAATGTGCATCGGCCACTTCAGGGTATTCCTGTTCTGTATGCATGACGGTTTCAGATACCTGCATGATAATATATGCCTAATTAAATATATTATAATTTATGGCAGCACCACATGCCGCAATTGCGTAAAAATACCATATTGCAAAATAGTCCGATCTATATGTGGGCGTAAACCTCAGCACCCATTTATTGGCGGAATACAAATTCATTGCAAGGCATGTAAATTTTAATGGCGTAATTGACGGCGATATCAATGCCCTGCAGAATATAATCGGCAGAGCTGCAGGAGGGCATCCGATAAGCCAATCATGCGGAGACGATATAAGGCTTTCCTGAAGCCGGTTGCCATTGAAGGCCGACTATAAGGGCGGCATCACGTGGCAAAGTATAACCATCCAAATTTTTAATTTTGAAAATGCGCCACCACAAAGCCAACCGTTCAGAAACAAATATATACTTATAATATCAACATTTTCTTATGGCGAAGGCATCATCCGCAAAGAAGGAATTCTCTGATAAGATAAGAATGTTCAAGATAATATCTTCCGTAGCTTTAGTAATAGGCATAATCGGGATATTAATAGGGGCATATTCCCTTGCAAGCATATCCAACCTGAATCTTGAGTTGAATAACGTCACATCAATCATACATAATGTTAGTTCGTCTACGCAAGTCTCTGCAGCACAGACGCCTCAGACTCTTGCAGGAATAGACCAGCCATTCAACGAAACCCAGCTTGGCGTAATAAACAATGCACCTCTGCAGTACTTTGAGAAAGCTGGCATGATGTACCTGAACCATTCCCTTGTCAATGAAGTAGGCGCACAGACGGTCAACGTATCTGCATTCTATGCAAACGGCAAGCCTTCTGTAATATATCTTGGAAGCATAACGTGCATCTTCTGCGGAGAGAACAGGTGGGCCATGGCGCTTGCGCTGAGCAGGTTCGGAAACTTTACCGCGCTCTACAAAGGATACAGCTCATTTGGCGATGGTGACGTGCCGACGATATACTGGTCGCAGGACAACTACAACATCTCTACTCTCGATACAGGTGCGCATTATCAAAGCAAATACATTAACTTCATAGCATTTGAGGATACAGGGCCAATAACCGGAGGCTTTTCGCTCCAGCCTCTCTCCACAATACAGCAGGAGGTAAACGCCACAGGAAACGTTACGTACGAGAACGCATTTTCGCTCATACTGAAGCTTAACAGCTTCCAGGGCACCCCTTATACAATCTGGGGCGATAACCAGGTGGGAGGAGCTGATGCCATAGATTTCGGGAACACGACTCCAACATCAGCATCAAATCTTGAGATAGCACATATGACGCATGCGCAGATACTGTCCGAGTTTGCAGCTCCAAATGATCAGTTTGGATGGACTGAATACGCTGCCGCAGACCTTTACATAGCTATGTTATGCCCTTCGATAAACAACGCAGCTCCTGTATGCAGCCTTCCTGCAATAAAGCAGATAATAGCGCAGAACCATTACGTGTGACACAATGCAGAACGTAACGCAGATGCTGATCTACATACTGACAAAGCCAAAATACCTACTATTGCTTATTGCATCGCTCATAGTCTATTATATAATATTCAGCAACATAGCCCTAAGCAGCGGGCCGGTAGTATCGCAGCCAATGAATGTCGCATATCTCACATACCTGCTTACATTCACTTCTGCAGTGCTGATTACAGTTACAGTATTCCTGGTAAACTTCAACTTCGCAAACATAAAGAATGATATATACGGCAGTTTCAGCCTGGTGAGCACAATGTTGGGCGGAATAGTAGCAGGATGCGGATGCCAGGCGCCAATAATAGCAACCATAATGTATACCCTGGGGCTAAATACTCTATCCGTAAGCAATGTGCTTTACTCCGTGGACAACAACCAGACGCTAATCTTCTCGCTTCTTATACTCCTGAACACGTTCTTCATATTCTATAACACAAAGCAAATATCTTCGAAATGCGTGATAAAGAATAATTCTATATACATTAAGAAAAGGAAACATACGGGAAAGAAATGACAAACAGCAGGGTTGCGAAAAAAGCCGGCGCAAAATCCAAAAAAGATGCATACATATACATGATAAAGGGCACGCAGAGGAAAGGAAAGGTAGGCATAACATCAAAGAAGCACAAAAAAGGAAACGACCTGGACAACATCCTTTCGTATAACGCATCGGAGTTCGCATACGGGAAAGGGCTTACAAGGAAGGCGCTGCTTTTTCCCGAGCTGCTTTATCTTCTGTCATTCAACTTAAGGAAGATGGCTTCGGCCAAGGCGTTCAGCATTGGCAGAGAGGCATACGATATACACAGGAATGGAAGCCCGGAGAAGCTCTTCAACATGCTTTCCAACGGTGGCATGGGGGAAGTCACATACCATTCTTCCGAATCACGCACAATAATAAGCTCCTTTGAGAGGCGCAATGCGCTTTCTGGGATATCCTCAAAGGTGCATTTCTTTGAGGCTGCGCTCATATCCGGCTACCTTTCAGGCATGCTTGGAAAGGGAGTTTCGACCAGCGAGGTCAAATGCATATGCAATGGCGACGAGGCATGCCAGTTCATCTCTGAGCATGGGGCAGCGCATTACGAAGCAGGGGATGGAAAAGCAAAACTATCGGAGTTCCCAATGCTATTCTCTGAGAATGCATTGCTTTCGCATACAGGCTCTTCGCGCATATCCCAAGAATACTTCTCCATATTCTCATCGCCCCTTTATGAAGCAAAGATATCGGAAGAGCTGCCCAGGATGGCATACCTGGCAGGATCAGAGACTGCGCACATGGTTTCAAATGCAGACCTATTCCTGCTGGCAGGCAAGCTGTCCCCTGTTTTCGGCATAGAGAAAATAACAATGAAGAAGGGCGCAAGCTTTACTGCAATCGCAATGCGCATCTCCGAGGAGGCGTCTAGCATGGGAAATGCAAATATTGCAAAGGCGTTCTTCCAGGGTCTTGCGACAACAATGACTGACAGGCAGGTGCTTGCAGGAATATCGCTGGGCAAGAGAAATAGATATATACTTTCCATAAAAATACCAAAGAGAAAAATCAAGTAGATGGTGCCGATGGTCTCATTATCTAGCATGGATCCAATCCTATCAGTACTTCCAGGCATAAAGAAACCCAACGGCCCCCTGTCTATAAAGGAGAAGGTAAAATGGACTGCCATAATCATGGCAGTATACTTCGTGCTCTTCAGCGTTCCTGCCGCAGGAGTAAACACTGCAGTGGCGAGCCAGGCAGCGCTGCAGCTCATCAGCATAGTATTTGCGGCAAGGATAGGCACGCTTATAACAGTCGGAATTTCTCCAATAGTGGTCGCAGGCATAGTATTCAGCTTCCTAAGCGGCGCTGACATAATAAAGATAGACCAGAACAATCCCGAGGACAGGTCAAGGATGCAGGGCATGCAGAAGCTTGTGGCAATAGTCATAGCTGCCATAGAGGCATATATATTCACGGCTACCGGCCAGGTCACACTTCTCAGCCCAAACTTATTCGGAATAGTTGTCTTCGAGCTGTTCTTGGGCGCTCTCGCGATAATATACCTTGACGAGATGATGAGCAAGTATGGAATAACATCGGGAATAAACATGTTCATAGTTGGCAATGTTGCATTCTCGATAATAGGGGGAACTTTCGGGATACTGCTTCCAGAAGCTATGGCAGCGATAGGCGGAAGAGGCGCAGCTGCAATACCGAACGCCATACTTGCATTCGGCCCTCTCTTCTTCGCGATAATAATACTGCTTATAGCAATATATCTTTATGAAACAAATCTAGAGATACCATTGGTGTTCAGCCAGCTCCGCGGAATCGGGGGCAGGCTGCCAATCCCCCTGCTTTACGTAAGCGTGCTGCCCGTAGTGCTTGCAACTGCGCTCGTCCTTAATCTGTCCCTACTGTTCACAATGACCGCTACTTACGCAGGTGCAGGCGCAAGCATCATCAGGTTCATAGGGAGCTACACCCCTGCAGGAACTACATATGCGCTTTCCGGAGGCCTCCTTTACCTTATCTCACCTAACTTTCCGCTTCCATATTCATCTGCATATGCGGCCTCCGGCGCAATAGGAGGATACAGCCAGTATTTCACTTATATAATGACTAGCCAGATAACGATGTACTCGCCTTTCGGAGGCGTATTCTATCTTCCGGAATGGGTGCATGTGATAACATTTACGCTCTCGCTCATGCTGCTCTGCGTTATATTCGGAAAGTTCTGGACGACCATGGCAGGGCAGGACGCAAAGTCTCTTGCTGCTCAGCTCGGAGACGTAGGGTGGCAGATACCTGGATTCAGGAGGGATCCAAGGACAGTGGAGAACGTGCTAAGCAAATACATCCCATCGATAATAACCCTTGGCAGCCTAATAGTCGGCTTCCTGGCTGCAATGGCCACGATAACAGGCGCAATAGGCAGCGGAATAGGAATAATGCTTCTGGTAGGCATAATCTACATGGTCTATAAGCAGCTGGAGCAGGAGAATGCGCTCGCTGCATTCCCAGGAGTAGAGAAGCTGATTTCATAAGCTTCTGCACTCAGAAGTAATTTAGCTTTTGTCTGATTAATTATCTCATGGCGGAGATTGAAATAACCCAACATGCAAAGGAGAGGATGAAGAAATACGAAATTTCTGAACTGCTAGTAAAAGAGGCAATAGCAACTCCCACGAGCATAGCCGAAGGCCATAGTTCCAGGAAGATATATCAAAAGAGAGTGTGAATGGTTACGTGGTTAGAGTAATCGTCGAAGAACACAAATAAATAAGAAGAAGTATAATCATAACAGTGTATAAGGCAAAGAGTGAAAGGTATGAAATATAGGTACGATCCAAAAACAGACATACTTCTAATAGAGCTTAGCAGAGGCAAGCCTGATTTCGGAGAGCAAAAAGGAAACATCATAACACATTATAATAAACGCGGAACCCCAATAGAAATAGAAATACTTGATGCCAGTAAGGCAATATCAGATATTCTTGAAGTCGTGCTTAATAAAAAGAAGGAGAAAGCTTACGCCTACAATTAACCAAGGAGAATGCGCTCGCTGCATTCCCTGGAGTAGAGAAGCTGATCTCGTAATTGCGCCTATCCTTTATTTGAAGGCATTTGCGAGTTTCTATTCGCTGACGCTGCCCTTGAATTCGCCGACCATCTCCATTATTCCCTGCTTGTAATCAACTTTTGCCTCGAATCCAAGTTCGCTCTTGGCTTTCGATGTATCGAATGTTCTGTCAGCTACAATGCTACTTATGTGCCCTGGTATGAGCTTCGGCTTTTTTCGCATCAGCTTCGCAGAGAACATCTTGTAGTATGCGAGCGCATATGCTGCATTTGTTGAAACGTGTTTCACAGGCTTCTGCACGCCCAGGCATTCTGCCACCAGCCCAAGCAGTTCCTCCTGCGTCATGACTTCCTTTCCTGCAATTAGGTATACTTCGCCATTCTTTCCTTTCTCCTTTGCAAGAAGCAGTGCATCTATGAGATCGCTTACATGTATCCACTGCATTCTGTTCTTCCCATTTCCTATTATCCTCATCGTACCCTTTTGTATCTGTCCGATTATAGTGTAGAAACCCTCGTTGAATCCGGGTCCGTATATTACAGGAGACCTTATCGAGACTCCTCCTTTCTCCAGAACCATCTTCTCCGCAATCACCTTGGTCTTTCCGTAATAGCTGCTCGGATTCAGCCGTGTATTCTCATTTGCAGGGTTCTCATGTCTCTTCCCGTACACGGAAGTGGAAGACAAATAGACGAATTTCTTGGCATTGGAGTGCTTGAGCATGTTCTGTGTTCCAACAACATTTACGTCGTACATGAGCTTGTCTGGAGCAGGCACATAGTCCACGATCGCCGCAAGATGGTATATCACGTCTGCCCCATGAACAGCCTTCATTACAATATCCTCGTCAAGCAGGTCGCCACATACAAAGTCAACATCATTCCTCTCATACTTTGTATCTTTGGCGAATACCCTAACATTCTCTCCATTCTTGACAAGTGCATCTACAAGATGCCTTCCGACGTGCCCTGTTCCACCTGTAACCAATATCACAATATCACACCAATATAAGTGGCACGTACATCTCGTCCGCGCTCAGGCTTCCGTGCCCTCCTTTTGTCTCGAATATCTTTCTTTCCACGCCAGGGTAAAGGTATCCAAATGCATTGTCGCCCTTCATTATGAGCACGTGAGTGCCGAACCTGTACCTGAACTTCTCGTCTATTTTTTTCTTCCCGAATATGCCTGTAGAGATAAGCTCGTCCGCGTCCACGAGCTTCCCCGCATTGCCCAAGGTCTTCTCAACATATTCCTCGAAAATTCTTCTGCTGCTGTCTCTGACCATGAAAAAGGATACTCTTGACTCTCCATAAGGGGGTGTTATAAGAAAGTCCAGCATCTTGTCACCTGGCAGTATCTTAATATCGCGCACGAAAGGAGTCCTTATGTGCCCATGGTCTGCGGTTATTATTAAGTCATATCCGCTTCCCTTTAGCGCTGGAAGCAGTATCCTCTCAAGCGAAATCAGATAGCCTGCCAGGCTCTCTTCCACCTCTTCCGATATTGGATCAAATACGTGCTCCGCATGGTCTAGCATATCGAAGTACGCCATTATGAAGTCGGTATCTCCAGACTCTACAAGTTTCTTTATCTTTACAAGCATGTCTTCGAATGTGACGAATTTTACTATATCCTCTTTCTGGAACATGAAGCTGCTCATCCCGGAATACGATAAGGTCTCGTTTATTATTATCTTGAGCTTCTTTCCCCTACCCTTTATTGCGCTTATAACGTCGCTCTTAGGATATATGAATTCTGGAAGGATCTTGTTACCGTGCGATCCACGCAGCGCTGTCGGGGAAAGGCCTATGGCATTTACCGGCATTCCGTATTCCCTGATAAAGACGTTATTTGCAAGCAGGCCATGCTCCGCGGTTGTCTTGCCGCTGTATATGCTTGACATCACGTTCATGGTGGTTGATGGGAATACGGTAGTTATCCTTCTTGCATCGTCAAGTTCTATGCCGAAAGCATTTCCCTTCTTCACTACTTTTTCGAAGAGATTGTATCCCAATCCGTCTATGACAAGGAATACTTTCTTTTCTTTGTCGCCAATCATGTTTCCATGGTCAGACGCAGCCAGCTGTCTCGCAACCTCCAGGTTGCTGTTCCTGAAATCCGGAAGCACGAATCCCTCTTCCTGAAGATCATCAATCAGCGATGCCATAAAACCAATTAGTATTATGCAAAAGGATATAAAACGTGCACGAGAATGTTATGTGTGGATATATGAAAGATGTTGTGTGCGGGATGGAAGTGAGCTCAGGCAAGTTCTCAAGCACGTATAAAAATAAGAAGTACTTATTCTGCTCTGCGCAGTGCAAGAGTTCTTTCGACAAGAACCCATCGAAGTACGCCAAGTAAGGGAAGGGAATGGCATACGATCCTGTATGTGGAATGTACGTTGACGAGCATACGGACTTAACTTCCTCTAAGGAAGGCAGGAAGTATTACTTCTGCTCTGCGACATGCAGGCTTCAGTTCGAGAAACCCGAAAGGGAGATGAGAGAGCTGAAACGTGCGCTTATCATTGCATGGCCTGTTTCCATAGCAATACTTCTCCTAACATACGCGTTTACAGGGCTTCCATATGAGAAATACATAATGTTCGCCCTAGCTACTCTTGTGCAGTTTTATTCAGGGTATAGGTTCTATATGGGCACCATCGACGCCATGAAGAACAGATCGAGCAATATGGATACGCTCATAGCGATTGGGACAACCGCTGCATGGGCATACAGCTCATTCGTCGTGTTCTTTCCGGGTATGGTGCCGATGCAAAACCTGTATTTCGACACATCAGCCCTGATAATATCACTTATACTTTCAGGAACGTACATGCAAAGGCTTGCAGAAGTGCGTGCTACATCTTCCATAGAGGCGATAATAAAGCTCCAGCCTAAAACTGCGCATGCAGTGATTGGCAGCAAGATAATCGACGTGGACGTTTCAGAACTAAAACGCGGGGCAGTGCTTCTTGTAAAACCCGGCGAAAGGATCCCTGTTGACGCCACGGTAATCCATGGTTCCGGAGAGGCAGACGAATCAATGATAACAGGAGAGAGCATGCCAGTTCCGAAGAAGGCAGGGGACAAGGTCATGGCAGGAACCATAAACGTGTCAGGCGCAATAAAGATAAAAGCGCAGAAGACTGGCGAGGATACTGCGCTGTCGCAGATAATAAGCATAATAAGGGATGCTGCATCAAGCAGGGTCCCTGTCCAGAGGCTTGTAGACAAGGTGTCTTCATATTTCGTACCCATAGTGATACTGATTGCGATTGCATCATTCATTCTATGGCTATCTGTGGGGAACGCGCCAATGCCGTATGCCATACTGGCCTTTGTAAGCGTGCTGATAATAGCGTGTCCATGTGCGCTGGGCATAGCCACCCCTGCGGCGCTGATGGTATCATCTGGGCTTTCTGCAAGGAACCACATTCTGGTAAAAAGCGGTGAAGCGCTTGAAACAGCCTCGAAAGTAGATACAATAATATTCGATAAGACCGGCACGCTCACCAAAGGGAAGCCTGAAGTTACCGAAGTGATTGCTGTTAAGGGGCACAGCAAGAGGGAAGTCATAGGGAAGGCATGCATTGCGGAGGCAAATTCAGAGCACATACTTGGGAAGGCAATAATAGAATATGCGCACAGGATCAAGGTGCATTATGGTTTTCCTGTCAGCTTCAAATACATGGAGGGGAGGGGCATATATGCAGTCAGCAAATCCGGAGAAAGGATAATAGTAGGAAACAGGGACATGTTCAAGGACGTTCCAATAGTCGCGGAGAAGGGCATTGCATCTGCGGCGAACGAAGGAAAGACTCCGGTAATTATCGGCGTAAATGGGAAGGTAATCGGAATAATAGCCATAGCAGATAAGATAAAGGATGAGAGCAAAGGTGCAATAAAAGCCCTCTCAAAGGAAGGAATAGAGATATTCATGATAACCGGGGATAACGCAAAGACTGCGCATGCTGTTGCAAAAAAGCTTGGGATAGAGAATGTCATTGCGGAGGCAAAGCCGCAGGACAAGCTGAAAAAGATAGAAGAACTGCAGAAAGAAGGGAGAACAGTCGCGATGGTAGGCGACGGAATAAACGATGCGCCTGCGCTTGCGAAGGCAGACGTAGGTATAGCACTGGGGGCAGGAACTGACGTAGCTATAGAAGCAGGGGGCATAGTCCTTGTGAGGAACAATATAAACGATGTCGCGGCATCTATAATGATAAGCAAGGCCACAATGGGGAAGATAAGGCAGAACCTCTTCTGGGCTTTCGGATACAACACGCTGCTGATACCAGTCGCAGCAGGGGCCCTTGTGCCGTTCTTCGGCCTAAGCATATACGGGGTATTGCCGCTTCTTGCAGCGTTCGCAATGTCGTTAAGCTCTGTAACGGTGGTGCTGAATTCCATTGCCCTTTCAGGATATTCGCCATAGACAAAGCTCTATATATGGGATGCACAATAATCTTAATATACGAAATATAAAATGAAGAAAGAGTGTAATCAAGCAAGGGCATGATAAAATCTATTCCTCTTTTAAATCAAGGTGTAAATTTGAAGCAATTTTCAGAGATGAATTTAAAGCAAGGACTTGTTGAAGCATTGAAAAGGATGAACTTCATAACTGCAACGGAAGTCCAGGAACAGGCAATACCTGTAGCGCTGGAAGGCAAGGACCTCATAGTCAGGGCAAAGACCGGCACAGGCAAGACCTGCGCATTCATGGTTCCCATAATGCAGAGAGAAGTGGCAAGCAGGGATCCGGAAGTTCTCATAATAGTTCCTACAAGGGAGCTTGCGATCCAGATATATGATGTAGCAACGAAACTTAGGCATGAGAGGAGGGAGAGCGTCGCCATAGTATATGGGGGAGCTTCTATAAACATCCAGATGCAGAACCTCAGGAGGAATCCAGACATAATAATCGGCACTCCAGGAAGGATAATAGACCTATATGAGAGAAGGGCCCTTAGGCTGGATGCGATAAAGTTCCTCGTCCTTGACGAAGCAGACATAATGTTCGACATGGGATTCATAGAGGACATAGAATTAATACTTTCAAAGACCCCTGAAAAGAAGCAGACGATGATCTTTTCGGCAACCATGCCGCAGAAGATAATTTCAGTGGCGAAGAGGCACATGAGGTTTCCGGTGCACATAAGCGTGGGAAGCGAAGAGGAGATCGTTGCCACAAAGATATCCCATTTCTATTCAATAGCAGAGTACAACAGAAAGTTCGCGACGCTTCTCGCATATGTAGAGAAGTACGAGCCTAAGAAGGCGATAATCTTCGTCGCTACGCAGCACGCAGCAAGCATGGTGCACGCAGCATTCTCCGCGCAGGGCTTCAATGCAATGCTCATACATGGAGGCCTGTCGCAGCCGAGAAGGGAGAGGGAGATGATGGAGTTCAAGAAACGAGGAAGGTTCCTCATAGCCACGAACGTAGCTGCAAGAGGAATAGACATATCAGGAATATCCGACATAATAAACTTCGACGTGCCTGAGGATCCTAGGGTATACGTGCACAGGGTAGGCAGATCAGCAAGAATGGATGCGGACGGGAGGGCGTTCAGCATAATAACGCATGACCAGAAAAACCTCATCTGGAACATAGAGGAAGAGACGAACACGAGAATGAATGAAATACAGCTTGATGCGGATAAGTTCGCACACATCAAGGTCTTCGGGGGCAGGAGCTTTGACACGGAACAAAGAGGAGGATTCCATAGGGGCAGAGGGGGCTTCCATGGAAGGAGAGAAGGAGGATCGGGCCGCGGATTCAGGCATGGCGGATTCAACAGGGACAGGGAAAGGGAAGGCGGAAGCGAAGGAGGAAGGAGAGAATTCCAGAGAAGGAGAAGAAGGTTCTGATAAACTTACAGAAGAAGACACATCGGAGAAAGATATGGATAAAATAAAGACAAACATCAATAAAATAAATACATATCCGAAGCTTATACTAGCACTTGTACTATTAGAGTTGATTCTAAGCGTGATACTCTTCGCAGTCGGACATCTTACAAATAATGCATATGTTCGTGGAGTCGGGATCGGATTGGTAATTGCATGGGTGACAAGTGCCCTAGCCTATTTTATTGTAAGAAAGAGATCAAAGTAAAGGTGAATGATAAATGGAAATAAGAAAATATTATATTCGTGGAGTCGGGGTTGGATTGGTAATTGCATGGGTGACAAGTGCCCTAGCCTATTGGAAAGTAGGAGGAAGCTCTACGGATGTTAGTCTTATAATGTTCGAGTTTATTCTAAGCATAATATTCCTAATAAGCTCACTTTTCTTAAAAGAAAAGCCAAAATCAAAATAAGAAGCGAGAAAACAAAAGGGATAAAGGCGACTTTTACTCTCCACCCCAAAAATGCATCGGGGAGTCCGTGATTTGAACACGGGTCGCCACCTCCCGAAGGTGGTAGCCTAACCAGACTAGCATAACTCCCCAGAATCAGAGTACTATGTGCCCCTTCTTCGTTATAAATATATCGTCCTCTATCCTTGCCCCTCCCAGTCCTTCCACGTATATTCCAGGCTCTATCGTTGTCACCATTCCATCGATGAGCTTCTTTGACGTGCTTGAATCGTGCACTTCTATGCCGAGCGAGTGGCCAAGCCCGTGGATGAACTTGCCTTTGTACTTGCTATTGTCTGCTGAGTCTATGTTCTCCTTGGCAAGATTATGCAAGTCAAGCCTGCCGAATCCGGCCTTTGCGGCACTTATGGCTTTCAGCTGCGTCTCCCTTACAACCTCTATAATCCTGGCCTTCTCCTTGTACCTGCTGCCTTTTCCGAAGATGAATGTGCGCGATATGTCAGAGCAGTAATTCTTTACTGTTGCGCCTGCATCGATCAGCACCATATCGCCTTTCCCGAGTTTCGTCTTGTCTGGGGCATGGTGCGGATATGCGGCATTTGCGCCGAAGCAGACTATGGTGCTGAACGAAGGCTTCTCGGAGCCAAGCCTCATTGATATTTCATCGAACTTGGAAGCAATCTCCAGTTCTGTAACTCCTTCCTTTAGATATCTCTGTATCATTGCCATTGCTTTTTTGGTTATCAATGCAGCTGATCTCATCTGCCTTACTTCATATTCACTTTTCGTCTGCCTTGCTGACGCGAATGCCTCGCTCACATCAATTATCTTCCTTGGCTTGTATTTTTTCAATCTCTTAAAGATTGCATAAGGCATCATATTCCCGTTTATCCCTATGGCTTTTCCATGAAGTTCTCCGCCAAGATCCTTCTTGAATTTTTTACCATCATTCACGAGCACAACTTTTACGGGTTCCATCACCTGCCTCTTTGCATCCCCATATTCAAGCGGGCTTGAATAGACCTTAACCGATCTGCGGTCTGCTATTGTAACAGTATCCTCGAAGAGGCCGCTAGTGAAGCCTGTAAGGTACTTGAAGTTTGGGTCCTGCATGCTTGTGTTGAACAGCAGAAGCTTGTCTATCCCTTCCGCATTCTTGAATATCTTTCTTAATTTTTTACTAATGTTGTCTTTCATCCATTTCCCTTAATAGGTTTAATATCTTCTTTTCATTATAAAATATGTTGGTGTAGCCCTTATGCTCTTTTACTTCTTCGATTGATGCCCATCTGAAAGCGCTGTTCTCAATGTTTATCTCAACGTTTCTTGACTTGGATTCGAACAAGTACGTATAGTTGTACCATCTCTTCCTGCTGTGCAAATCTATGAGAAGCATCTTTCCCGCATTGGAGATTAATTTGAGGTCTTTCTTCCGCAATCTGGTCTCTTCTTCTATCTCTCTGTACACGGTTTCATTCGGTTTCTCGCCTTTCTCCATTGAGCCAAACAGGAAGGACCAGATTCCAGGGTTTCTGACAAGAAAAGGTATATTCCTCCTATTGAGGAGCAGAATTCTTCCTTTGTTCATTATTATGGCGCAGACCCCATCAGCAACATATTTAGGCATACTATCAATCTTTGGCGCAAATTAATAATTAGTTTTGCCACATATTATTGGTTCCATGCAGGAGTATGCCATAAACAGGACAGGAGTCGTCTACAAGAACATGAAGGACCCTTCGATACTTAAGTACATAGCCAAGATGAACACTATATCTATGATGAACGGTACGAAGATAGAAGGCTCATCTCCACCCGACATCTTTGTGGGCAGGTTCGGATATCCAAAAGTGTTCATAGGGCCTATGGTGCCACCAGTATTCGGGGACACGATGCTGCTCGGCACCCCGGAAAAATGGGTTGGGAAGAGCATAGAGGACATAATCCGCTTCCGTTCCACGCTTGTAAGGGGAATGGCAAAGGTGGACGTTAAGGACGTTCTGGGAGGGAAGATACAGTATATGGTGGAAGAGCTTGCCCTGGCGGACAAGTATGTAGATTCATCGATAACTCTGACAAGAAAGCCTATGCTGAACCTAACGTTAGATGACAATTCCCAGCCTTATGGACCCAGCGCAGGAATGAAGGAGATGGAACTGCAGGGCAACATATACCCAAACAGGAAGATTGAGAAAGCGCACAGCGATACCAGCATGAATGCATCGCAGGCAGCAGTTGAGCTCTACAAAGGGGGAATCCCTGTCTCTAAGATACAGAAAGCATTCTCTTCAGGCCTCCTCGGCACAGGCAAGAGGAGGAGGTTCGTCCCAACTAGATGGAGTATAACTGCTGTGGATGACACCCTGGGCAAGGAGAACCTGGCTATGGTGAAGACTTACGAGCCAATAGATTCTTACATGGTATTCGAGACATACTCCCTTGACAACAGATGGCTCGTTCTCTTCGCTCCCGGTGCATGGAGCTACGAGCTTGTCGAAGCGTGGTATCCTAACACTACGTGGAACATGGGCAGCAAGAGCATAGACATAGGCTCATCGTACGAGTTCTTCGATGGCAGGAAGACATATGCAGAGATAGGCGGGTGCTACTACGCTGCAAGGCTCGCCGTATCAGAGCTTCTTGACAGGATGAAGAAGCAGGCTACTGTAACAATACTTAGGGAAGTACACGAAGGATACACACTTCCAGTAGGCGTATGGAACGTGAGGGAGCACGTAAGGGCAGCGCTGCGCAGCCAGGCAAAGGAGTTTGCAACGCTTAACGATGCGTTGGCATACATGATGGCGAAGCTCGAGATAAGGCTTCCCACGTGGATAGACAACAGCGCAATACTTAGATATCTTATGCGGCAGAGAAGGCTAGTTGCAGAGAGCAAGGCAGTATTATGAGTCGTCGCCGATATATGCCTTGCCGATATAACAGAAAGGCAGAAATACTGAATTGATGCAATAGCTTTTCTTCTAGGGCTGCCGCAAATCCTGGCAGACCTGCTGCACGGCAGTTGCATGAACGTATGCATTTACCTGCTGCGCTTAGGAATAGAGGCTGCGTTGCGCTGTGCAGTGAGCATTCTGTAGCTGAAGAAGAGCGTAACAAAAGAGACTGACGCTATCAATGCCCCGTATCCTGTCCATACAAAACCTACTGCTATATCTGCTATGATTAATATGGCTGAGAGTATGGAGGATATGGCATATCCCGATCTTCTGGACTTTATTGACAATATCGCCGCAAGGAGAAATGCAAAGCCTATGACAAAGGCCAATAGCGTGGCATAAAGCAACATGCTGCTGTGCGGGGAAAAGCTCGAATATGCTGTAGTTTCTGGCACAGAAGCCGCCATGTAATACTGTGCAGAATCAAGCGCTATTTTTACAATCAACAATGCGCTTGCAAGGCTCCAGAAGATTACGCCATAAGATTCGATGCTTTGTTCCGTTTTTGCCAAACAACAACCTTATTCAATATAGTGATCCATGAAAAATTTAAAATACTTGCTTATTTTTCAGGCTACATTCCAATACGCTCATGCTAGAGCTTGATTTATAAGTCTGCGCTTGAGCCTTCCGGTATTGCAAAACCTTTGCAAGGGAAGATGAATGCATTTCATTAATAAAAGAGAATTGAATTACAATATAAAGCCTTAGACGATCTCCTCTAAATAAATACTATTGATAAAGATGTGCATGCACGTGTCTAAGGAAGTGATAAGCAAAAAAAGCAAAGTTTATATACACTTACAAGCATAGATATCCGTTAATTCTGGTATGGTCTTATTATGGGTCGATTTCCGATAGCTGATGAGGAACTCTCAAAAATAGTAATATGCAGGAAGTGCAAAGCCAGGAACAAGAAGGGTACTGAGAAGTGCAGGAAGTGCGGCTCCAGCGCATTGAGGCCAAAGACTAAGGACCTCAGGGCAAAGAAGGCATGATGATTAATCTATGAAAGTTGGTTGAATGGCAGATGAACTTAATCCAATAGAACAGCTCATAGTGAAGACTCTTGAGGGCTTCGGGGCTACAAAAGAAGACACGCTCAAGACTGCGGATGCGATAGCCGCAAAGTGCAGCAGGCCCAAAGGCCTTGTCGCAAACGCACTAGTCGCGTTATCTAACAAGGGAGTAATTAAGAGAGTAGTAAGGGAGAAGGCAAGCGGATACTATTTGGTTAAGAAGTAAGGTGCATGCTTCATGCCTGCGGATCCTGATTCTATAGAGCTTTTCGCAAAGTACAATGGATGGGTTTCAATCCACAAGATTGCAGAAAAGACCGGTGAAAGCGTATTGCTGAACTGGCTTGCATCAATAAGGGATTCTGTAGAGGAAAAGGCGTTCCAGCTTCTTTTTGACACCAAGGATATTGATGCATACATAGACAGGGCAACCTCTTCTGCAAGAATAAACAACATAGAAGCGCAGCATGACAACAGGAATGGCACAATCCCTGAGGTCATATCTGATTTTTCAAAGATAATCAAGGAAATGGACTCCAAAGAGGCAAAGGCGCTTGTTGATAACACATGCAAGAACAATGACAAGAAGGTTATGCAGAACCTGAAGAAGATAGCGTATAGCTACATTATCTGGAAGACCGCAAGGAAACTATGCCTCTCTTTCGGCGCAGGCACATTAAATTACATTCCAAAAGACTATCCCAAACCAAAGAAAGGAGAAGATATTGAGGTGCAGAAGGTAAACACAAACGATCCTGACAGGGTGGACTTCTTCGCGAAATGGGGCAAATGGGTAGCTATAAAGAAGATGAGCATAATCAACAGTACGAAAAATGAAGAGGTGGCTATGCATCTCGCCCTTATAGGTGATTCAGTGGACAAGAAACTGTTCGAAATGTTCCCTGCTGATGTAGGCAAGGAGCTCTCTTCATACTCAGACAGCATAACAAAAGGCAGGAATGGTAAGCTCAGCGCCTTGGCAGAGGCTATTTCCGAGGTGGCATCGCAGCAGACTGCACAGGTAATAGGCAAGGCAACAAGCAAGTACAATAATATGGGCCAGATGGCATATTCTTACCTGTTGGGAAAGATCATACATGGAGCAGGCTTAGACTACAAGGTGCAGACAGAGCTGCTTGGCAAGGCATACCCTGAAATAAAGGTCAGGAAGCCACCTGGAAGGGCAAAGAAGGGCTGAGTAGCGCTAGAGCAGATGAAAAGAAAATAAAACGAGGCCAGAGCCAAAAAGGATTAATTACCTTACCTTCACATATTCTGTACTTAGGGATAAGTAAATTATCGGGGAGTTAGGCTAGCTTGGTTAGGCTTTGAGCTTTGGGAGTTCAAGACCCGTGTTCAAATCACGGACTCCCCGTTTTACATTTGGGTTATATATGGGAAGTACATCTTGTACCCCTATCTGATATTTTCCATATTCTGATATTGTCTCAGTTGGAGAGACAAAAAAGTCTAATAATGTATCAGTTATAATACTAATGGATAATTATGGATAATTCCCTTGTAAAGGATTATATCTCACATTACTTAGAAATCAAAATTCCACCACTTGTGCATAGGGAACTCAAACTAAAGGAGATGCACGGTAAGGCAACTGCAATAATAGGTCCTAGAAGGGCAGGTAAGACGTCATTGATGTTGCAGGAGATATCCAAATATGACAGATTTGAAACATTATACCTTGATTTTGAGGATATAGCCCTAAAAGGGATATCTGCCACGGATACTTTAAGAGTGATAACAGAGATATTTACCGAGGTCAGCGGTAAAGAAGCAAAAAGAGTATTTTTAGACGAGATTCAGAATGTAAATGACTGGCAGAGCCTGATCAGGACTTTGCTAGACAGGGGCTACTCAGTTTATGCCACTGGCTCTACATCAAAGTTACTTGCAAGGGAAGTGGCTACGCAATTGCGCGGCAGAAGTATCTCTTTCATACTATTGCCATTCTCATTCTCTGAATATATTAACGCATTGGGCGAGTCCGGCATGAACGTAAACAGTATGGCAAATGTAGGAAGATTAAAGAACCTACTTAATAAGTATCTTGAATCTGGCGGCTTCCCAGAGGTTGTGCTAGGCAAGGGAGATAAAGACAGACTTTTGACAGAATACAGAGAATTAATATTCTTCAAGGATTTTGTCGAAAGGCAGAAGGCGAAGAGTATAGAAGTTGCCAGGTATATTTTCAACTTTATAACACAGGGTTTTGCAAGCGAAATGAGCATCAGAAAAGCAATTAACTCTTTGAAATCGGATGGAGTCCCATTTGGTAGGAATACTGCTTATGATTATGTGGAAAAACTGCAGGACACAATGATCTTCTTTTTTCTTGATAGATATTCAACGAAGATAAGCATCAGGTCTGGATGGCCAAAAAAAGTTTATTTGGCTGATAATGGTCTCTCTTGGAGATTACCATATGATAAGGGAAGACTTATGGAAAATTTAGTCTTCCTTCAATTGAAAAGATTGGAAATTAGCTCAGATATATTTTATTATAGGGATATATCCGGCGAGGAAGTAGACTTCGTTCTAAGAGATAGCCATGGGATAAAAGAACTGCTTCAAGTAACTTATGTGTCGAACGAAAAAGAATTAAAGAAAAGGGAAGTGGAATCGTTGCTGAATGCAGGAAGAAAATTAAAATGCGTGAAACTGACAGTTATAACTTGGGATTATGAAAAGGTGGTGCATGTCTCAGGAAAGACCATACATTTTATACCACTTTGGAAATGGCTTTTGAATCTGCAGATTTGAAGATGCAATACCCAAATTCAAGACCCGTGTCCAGATCACGGACTCTCCAAATTTTTATAGAAGCGTAATCTTTTCGCAAGATGTCGCAGATTCTTTAAAGTTTACCCCGCGATTTCTCCTTTGCTAAATATGCGTAAGGTTATAGCCTCCATCTCTTATTGGGTCCATTTTGGATAAATGTGATGACTAAAATACCACTAAAATGCATCAACCGTGCATACCTCCTTTCTCATTTCGTCTGCATCGACCAGCGCACGCAACTCTTTCTCGTCAATGACTCCATCCTTGAGTGCAGCATCTAGTAGCGCAATCCTTTCATCATCATCGCGATTCTGCAGCAGCTTTGCTATGTTCCTGTTCTTTGCCTCCCCTTTCTTTATCTCTTTTGCAGTGGCCCTGACAGCCTTCGCGAGTTTATCCTCCAATGGCTCAGCCGCGATGCAAATTTCCAACGCTTTGTCTATTATCGCCTGCTGCTTTATCCTATCCGTTTCCTTTACTAATCCATCATTGTCAAGGAATTTTAATTTTTCTCCTGGACCTGGCCTGTATATTCCTTTTGTGAGCCTATCCTTCGTCTCATTGGGAGCAGTTAGGATCATGGCTATTCTCTTCCCCAACTCATCGCTAGGCTTTTCATATCTAGCGCAGTTTGCGAAGACAACGCCTTTCAGTATTGCCGCCACTGGCCTGTGCTTTAAATTTTTGAGCATATCCCTGAATGCCTCTTCAGCATTGTGCATGAGGTACTGGCATGACCAATGCACAAGATCAAGTTCGTCTTTGTGCATGCCTTCCCGTTCGAAGTTGTTGAGTACAGACATCGCCATGTAGAGATTGCTCAGCACATCTCCCATCCTCCTGCATATGTTCTCTTCGGTCTTGAGCCTGTCCTGGTACAGCGCGGAGAGCACTGCTGCAGAGAATGCAAATCCACCAGACAAATAATTTATCTGCTTGTAGTACTTGTGCAGCTCCTTTGGCGTATCCTTATGTATCCCTGCCTTCAGCCCTATCCCAAATTCGCTTACTGTAAGATATCTTGCCATATCTATGCCATGCTTTAACATGAGTTTCCTGAACTTCGCCTTATCTCCCTCCTGTGCAGCCTTTATCATAGGATATAAGTTAGGATGCAGCCTCATAAGCCCCTGCCCGAAGATTAGAAGGTTTCTTGTCATAACGTTGTGGCCTTCCACGCCTATTGCTATTGGCACAGATTTGTAGAAATCCGACATTATGTTTCTCGGGCCATCGACTATTGCGGAGCCGCCCATTATATCCATTCCGTCCCTGCATATTTCCCTCATCATCTCTGTCAGGTTGTACTTTATGATTGCGGATGGAATTGTAGGCTTCTTTCCAGCTTCTAGCATCTGGAGCGTAGTCTTCCTTGCAGAATCCATTATGTATGTCTTGCCCGCTATCCTTGCAAGCAGTTCCTGTATTCCCTGGAAATTGCATATTGGAGTATTGAACTGCTTTCTTATCCTCGAGAAAGACCCAACGTAATTTGCAGTATACTTTGCCGCTGCCACTGAGAGTGCAGGGAGGGAGATTGATCTTCCTATTGCAAGGCATTCCATAAGCATGTTCCATCCTTTCCCTGCTCCGTCTTTTCCTCCTATTATGTTATCTTCTATGTCTATTACCACATCCTTCCCTTCTACAGGACCGTTCTGGAAAGGAATGTCCATGGGATTGTGCCGCTTTCCTGTTATAAAGTTCGGAGTATTCGCAGGTATCAAAGATACTGTTATTCCAGGTGCTTTGCCTTTTCCCAAAAGGTTATCCGGATCCTTTAGCTTGAACGCAACACCTGCCAAAGTCGTTATAGGCGCAAGCGTTATGTACCTGTTGCTTATGTCAACGCTCACTTTCAACCTTCCATCTTCCCCTATGAAGATCCTGCCTTTGTTTGCCATTCCACCTGCGGCGTCCGAGCCTCCGTTTATAGATGTCAATGCGAAGCATGGTATCTCTTTCCCGTTTGCAAGCCCGGGAAGCCACTTCTCTTTCTGCTCGTCTGTTCCATATCTCATGATGAGCTCTCCCGGACCAAGGGAGTTCGGCACCATTGCGTCTACTGCAGCTGCGGCGCTCATAGAGCCTATCATCATCACTGCTTCAGAATGGTCTGTAGGGGAGAGTCCGAGTCCGCCATATTCTTTGTCTATTATCATCCCCCAGATCTTATAATCCTTAAGCATCTCGTATACATCCTTTGGAAGATCATTGAGTTTCCTTATTTCAGTAACATTCAGCCTCTCAGTGAACTTCTTTACCTTATCCTCTATGAACGCCTTCCCTTCTTCTGACGGCTCCGCCTTTGGGAGCTCTCTCAGCCTCTGCCACTGCGGCCTTCCATCGAAGAATCCTTCCTCTATGCTCTTGTCCCCTGCTTCCAGCGCAGCTCTCTCAGTCTCTGATAATTTAGTTCTCGCTATCTTCCTTCCTGCCGTCCAGAATATGAGCTTGTCCATAACCGATTCATTTTTCCTGATCTGACTTGAAAGGGAAGGCTTCGGCAGGCTTATCCCGTCCATAGAAATGTTATCTGCGCGCTGCTCAGGCTTAGGTGCATTAAATTGATCCATAAAATCCCATTTTAGATGTAATCGCTCCGTATTTAGTCTTTTTGTCCGAAGCGGCTTTGTAGTTTAATTGTTTTCCTGTAGTTTTATTAACCTTCTTGTAGTTTTATTATTATGACTTTAGAACAGAACAGAGATGGAAAGCACTGCCCTACCTGTAAAAAGGGTATCTTGCATACTACTACAGCTTATGAAAACCTAAAAGACGATAAAGTAGTTTCTGGTGTGAAAGGTTACAGCATGAGATATTATAAGTGCGATTCCTGCGGGGTAGAGATAAACGACGCTGGAATTAATGTAGGTGCAGGGGCAAGCGCAGACATTAAGAAACCAGATTAGGCTCTATCCCCAACTCAAACATAGCACTTATAAGCACGCAGATATTATGACACAAGACCTTTAGAAGCACCTCGTTAATCTGTGCGGTCTTATCCTTGCTTCTCACCATATCCGTCGTCTTGCTCTTTATCATGTTGTTTGTGCTTTCTACGTTGCTCCTTAGATGGTAGTGCTGTAAGAAGTCCTCTCTGTTATAGACGAAGTAGTTATACATCTTTCTCCAAATGTGGTTGTTCCCTCTTGGCTTCCCTGTTGCGTTGCTCCTGAAAGCGATATAAGGCGTTCCGCCTATCTGGTCTATGTATGCGTTGTTGTCTCTGCTCGAATAAGCCTTATCCGCACTCATCTCATCTATCGTAAAGCCAGCATTATGCGTCTTCTCTGCAAGCGGTATGAACTGCGGACTATCTCCGCTATTCTCTGGCAAGACCTCTACGCCTGTTATAATGTGTGTAGAGACGCCAGAACAGATATGTGCCTTAATCCAATCATGGTCTCTTCCTGTATTGTGCTTCTCTTTGCAGTATTCTCCGAACTTCGTAGTCCTGAATCCTGTGCTGTCTATTGCGAACTTAGTCTCTACTGCCTTCATAGGAAGTGCTGATAGCATTATGAGGTCTTGCAGAAAAGGTGTCATCTCTTCCTTTTTCATATAGACAGATACAAGAGTAAAGTGGGGTATGTGCTGTAAGTATCCCCTCACTTTGGCTTCATTTGCATCGGTCATAAACCTTCTTAGCGAGAAGGTCGTAAAGACCTTCAAGGCAGAGCCGAAGACCATGTCTTGCATGGAAAGTTCTGGTCTCCCAGCCCTTATGGGCAGTTGCTTCTCTGGTATGTTCTGCACAAGGTCGTTCAAGAGCTTCATAAATAGGGCTTATAGCTGGGTTTGGGTTCGGCGCTTACGCAACTATACTGGTGTTTGTGCTAACGCCACAGCTGCCCAACCTCCTTTACGCACCACTTCCTGGATTATTTTTCGGAATAGGGACTACTATAATGCAGATAATATTCGGGGCAATATTTGCAAACCTGGTCAAATTCAAGAATATAGACGAGAAGCATGCGCTTGCAATAGGAAGGAAGACTTCAGGAAGGACGCTTTATTACGGAGGGATGCTTTTTGCTATAATAGGGCTTCTCATAATCCTCTTCCCAGTTATAGATAAAATAGCTATAAGCACAGGCAATCCTATCCCTAATCTCGATTCCATAGGCATAGCTACATTGCTCGTATTCGGCACGGTAGGGGTATTCGGGATAGGCAACCTGATTTACTCTTTCATTGAGATATCAAAAGTGGGCAAACCTACCGGCAAATCCGAACAAAGAAATAAATAATTATAGTGCATTTTTCATGGCGATCATATGCCTGGGATAATGCTAAGATGCGGATGCAGGATAATTGAAGACGGAACGTTTGTCGTAGGGGAAGGATGTGCGAGATGCAAGGAATGCAATACAGTAAGCTCATTGCATCCTTTCGGCAACGGAAGATTGTAACGCACAAACTGATGTTGCATACATTACTATCTAATGTCTTTCATAATGTTCTGAAGTCAAATAGTTTTATCCTATCTAAAATTAATTATACCATGTGCAGGCAAGCCGCGTGGTTTTAAGCGCACCGGGTAGAGACAGAAAGCAAGAAAAGGATTTAAATCCTTGCCATTATATAACTAGGAAGGTGTTAATATGATAACAAACATAAGAATCAACAAGGTCGAGGCGGAAAGGGCAAGCGATGACTTTGTAGGCAATATGAAGTTCAACATAAACTTCGATGATGTGAAGGCAAATGGCGACAACGTTGATGTTCATTTTACGTTCTTAACGCAATACGAAGGCGGCAATAGCTCAACCGCCAAGGAAGTTGGCAATTTGAAGATAGTCGGCGTGATATCATCGAAGGAAGAGAAGAAGGAGATCGAAGAGATAAAGGGCGCATGGGACAAGAACAAGACGCTGCCAACAGGATTTGCGGAGAACGTGATAAATGTACTTAATTTCGAATGCGGCGCAAAAGGCACGCTGCTTGCATATGCGATGGCATTTCCTGCCCCGCTTCCATTATCAAGGGCTAAGCTGCAGGATAAATCTGAGAATCCTGCGGCATAGAACCAAATTACGCAGAGGAAGCCAGCGCCGTTCACGGATGGGTGGATGTCGCCTTTCTGCACTGCCCAAAATTAGTTTAGCATTGCTTCATCTATGCAACTGCAGCAGCTTTGCGGCTGGCCGCAAGAACGGTAATTTTGCCATTTGAATTCCAAGATATCGCAATACTCTTTTATCTTTTGACGTAAATATACATGTATGTCGCAAAAGCTAAAGGGAGTAATAATAGACTTAGACTACGTAATGCAAAACGGAAATGCCGTAGTGAGAATCGCATTCAAATCTGAGGGCAAAATACACGCCATATTCGACAAGGATTTCCTGCCTTACTTCTATGTGAATCCATATAATCCTGATATTGACGAGAAGGAGCTGCTTCTGCTTAGTGTACAGCAGGAAGGGGAAGCGCCGGAGCGAGCAAAGAAGATAGAAAGGGAAAGGAAAATTCTCGGCTCGAAGGAAGAAGAGGTATTAAAGGTGTATATATCTAATCCCAAGAGCGTGCCAAGGTTCAGCAGGCTCTTCTCGGAATTCGGGGAATGCTTCGAGCACGATATAGTATTCTGGAAAAGGTATCTCATAGACAAGAACATTTCACCCCTCTCCCAGATGGAAATTGAGGCAAGGGAAGAAGAGAATAGGCTAATTGTTGAATCAATAAAAAATGTAGAAGCGGGCAATTCTGAATCTTTGAAGCACATATCCTTTGACATAGAGACATACAATCCTGCAGGAATGCCGAATGCAAGCAGCGGCAAAGACCCAATAATAATGATAAGCTACACTGACGGAAAGGAGAGGGCTGTGCTTACATATAAGGAAATAAGCGAGGATTTCGTAAAAACATACGGTTCTGAGGAAGAGATGATAAGGGCGTTCATAGAAGTGATAAGGAGGATAGACCCTGACATTATCGTGGGATACAATTCCTCTAATTTTGACCTTCCTTATCTGAAGGCTAGGGCAGAGAGGCTGAAGATAAATTTCAACGATATATGCAGGTTTGACGGAGAAGCAAGGCAGGAGCACCATGGAATGATAGAGGCGTTCCGCATTCCAGGAAGGATAAACCTTGACGTGTTCAACGTAGCGAAATTCGTGTCTGTGGTTGGCGCAGCGGAGCAATTGATAAAAGTCAGCAGCTTCAAGCTTTATGACGTTTATTCCGCAGTCACCGGAAAGAAGAAGATAAACGTAGACAAGATGGCGATATGGGAGCGCTGGGACAAAGATGGAAAGGACATCGAAGAACTCGCAAGATATTCGATGAGCGATGCGGTTTCCCTTGATGAGCTCTATGACTTCTTCCTGCCCCTTGAAATAGAGATGGCCAGGGTAAGCGGAACTACGATAAGCGAGGCATCCATATCGACTACTGGCCAGCTTGTGGAATATGTGATGATGAGGAATGCAGCTGTGAAAAAACACATGATACCGAACAAGCCCGAAGAAAGGGTGATAGGCGCCAGGGTAGAAAATCCATTCGAAGGCGCGTTCGTGAAAACTCCGGAAGCTGGCATATACGACAATATAGTGGTATTCGACTTCAAGGGGCTTTATCCGTCTATAATAATAGCGCACAATATAGACAATTCTACGCTCTGCAGGGACTGCGACGACGCCTTCGTGTCGCCAACGGGCTTCCGCTTCAGAAAAGCGCCAAGAGGAATAATGCCGATGGTGCTTAAAGAGCTAATAGACGAGAGAAACCAGATAAAGAAGGCCCATAAAAGCAATCCTGAAGACAAGGAGCTTACAGCAAGGTACCAGGCGCTGAAGATACTCGCAAACTCATTCTATGGATACCTCGGCTATGCACGTTCCCGTTGGTACTCAAGGGAATGTGCATCAAGCGTTACGGCTTATGGAAGGTCTTTCGTCACAAAACTCATAGAAGACGCGGAAAACGCGGGGTTCAAAGTGCTCTATTCAGACACGGACAGCTCATTCATCTTGCTCGGCGAGAAGACAAAGCAGGAGGCTATGTCATTCCTAGAGGGGGTGAACAGAAACCTTCCGCAGGATATGGAACTTGAGCTTGAAGATTTCTACACAAGAGGAGTATTCGTAGGAAAGAAGGGAGAGAATGGCACTGGAGCCAAGAAGAAATATGCGCTTCTCTCCCAATCCGGGAAGATAAAGATAAGGGGGTTTGAGCTGGTGAGGAGGGATTGGTCGAGGATTGCAAGGGACACGCAGAGGGCAGTTCTCGAGACTATACTCCACGAGGGTGATAAGGAGAAGGCGGCCAATATAGTGAAGGAAGTCATAAAGAGGCTCAGGGAAGGAAGCGTCGACCTCAGGGATCTTACCATACAGACGCAGATAAGGAAGAGTCTGCGGAGCTATGACATAAAGTCGCCGGAGATAGCGGCTGCTAAGAAGGCGGTCGCAGCAGGCATAAAAAAGAGGGAGGAACTGGAAGGTGCCACTATAAGCTATGTGATAACCAAGAGTGGAAACAGCATATCCGACAAGGCAGAAATAGAGGATTTGGCGAAGGACTACGATGCGGATTATTACATACAGCACCAGATCCTCCCTGCCACGATGAAGCTGCTCAAGGAGCTAGGATACGAAGAAGGCGAATTGAAGGATATGGGAAAGCAAAAGAAGTTATGAAGACAGGCAGGATGCAAATAGGCGACTGCATCTCACCAAAATAAAACCAAAATACAGATAAAAAGATATATTAAATGGTGAGAAGAATAGATTATTAGCAAGCGGATGTTTGTGAAGTTCTGTTTCCTTTTCAGGAAATAGCCTTTACAAAATATTCCTGTGGATACTTCATTATATGTCTGAAAATATATCTGAAAAGAATGCGTTATGGAAGAATTTGAATACGAAACCGATATCAATGCACTCAAGGAAGCAGGCAAGGTATCGCGTGAGGCGCTTGATTATGCAAGGGAAGCTGCGAAGCCTGGAAGAAAGCTACTAGACTTAGCGAACGACATCGAGAGGTTCATAAAAGGGAAAGGATTCGATTTTGCGTTTCCCATAAATCTGTCAATAAACAGTGATGCCGCGCACTACACCCCTAAATTCAATGACGAAAAGACATTCAGCGATGGCGATGTGCTAAAGGTTGACTTAGGCGCAAGGAAGGGCGACACCATGGTAGACTGCGCGGAGACATTCGATACTTCCGGCAAGAACGCAAAGATGATAGATACGTGCAGCTCTGCCCTTGATGCGGCTGTAAGCATGGTGAAGAGCGGAAGGAAACTTTGCGATATAGGAAAGGAAGTGGAAAGGATATCTAAGGCGTCAGGCTTCAATCCGATAAGGAATCTTGGCGGCCACGGAGTTGCCAAGGGAGAGCTTCATGCGGAGATATTCGTGCCGAATTATGACAATGGTGATGACACGGAGCTCAGGGAAGGGCAGGTGATAGCAGTAGAAGTATTCATAACTGATGGCGACGGTTACGTAAAGGACGGAAACGAAGTAGAGATATTCAGGAAATTTCCCACAAACGGCCCGATGGGGAGGGGAGCGGATGCAAGAAGGGCCTGCGGGATAATGGACAGCAAGTATTCATCTTATCCTTTCGCTCTCAGATGGCTAGTTAATGAGATGGATTCAGAGTTCAAGGCAAGAGTTGCAGTAAGGGAGTTGTCGGCATTGGGTGTGGTGGAAGAGTACCCCGTCCTAGTGGAAAGAAGCAATGGAATAGTCGCACAACTGGAGAAGACGCTTGTTGTGGAGAAGGATTCATGCATAGTAATAACCTAGCCTGCCTTCTTGCTTGAAGACCAAAGCAATTCAAAATATCTCCGGAAGTTGTTTGCAATATCAATGCTTTCAACCATTACATAAATCGGATATTTTCCCCATAATACAAGGACGGTTTTAGGCCCGTATATATTTATTGTCAGGTTAACTTTGAAAAGGTTTGGCAGCACTCTCGTGTCTGTAAGTTTTTGCTTCCTGTAATAATCAAGCCATATTTTTGCATCCCCTGCTATCAGAACGCGCTTCCTTATTCCGTTCCTGACTCTCTTGTCTTCCCAACGTTTCACAAAATCCCCAAGCCCGCTATCATTTTCCGATATGCCAATTACAAGATGCTCCTCGTTTTTCTTAAGTGTGTATAAAATGTCATTAAAGATGGTTATCGCAGCTTTCCTCCCTTCAAAGATTGAGACTGTATGTGCGTTTCCAGAAGCATTGCTCATCTTTGCGAGTATAGGTATCGCGTCCAATACAATTCTTTCCTTTTCATTCAGTATTCCTTCAAGATGCTTAGGGTTCACTGCAGAAAATATTCTTGTTTTTTTCTTCGAAGAATAGGTAACCATGCCTTTTTGCATTAGAGTTCCCATGCAGTTGTATACCACGGAACTTTGCAATCCGGATTTGCTTATTATCGCACCTGCAGAGGAACTGCCAAGTTCTAGCAGGGCAAGATACACCTTGCTTTCCGCCTCTGTAAATCCCAGTTCTTTCAATGGTTCCATCAGATCCATATAAATCATCGCTCTCCATTTTTGGAGAGAATATAAATATACACAAGTTCGCATATAAAAATATTACGTGATAACATGCAACAAACACACCAAAGGTTTTCCGAAGAGACTATGGGGAGTTTGGAATTCCGCCCTGACATATATACATACCCTACGCCGAGAATGTATAAACATCTAGACGCATTCCCGATAAACGAAGTTTCTTTTACGGACGACATAAACGTTTACGTACACATACCTTTCTGCAAACAGATATGTTCATTCTGTGGCTATCTAAAGATAATCGATGCATTCAACATCAGAGGAAAATATGTCGAAAGGGTAGTTAAAGAAATAAAGAAATACGAAATGGTGTTGAAAGGAAAAAGGATAAAAACACTTCATTTTGGAGGCGGGACTCCATCGCTCCTTACCCCTTCCGAACTTGGGAAGATAATAAATGCGATAGCAATCGCAAATCCGTGTCTTGATGAGACTCTCGAAGAAGTGAGCATAGAAGCTACGCCGGAGTCCGTAGAATATGAAAAATTCCTCGAATACAGAGAACTGGGAATAAATAGGGTAAGTATCGGGGTGCAATCATTCAAAAACGATGAAATATCTTCGTCCAGGAGACATAATCTGCCGCATACCTCAAAAGAAGCGCTCCGGATTCTCAGAAGGGTAGGAATACACAATATAGTTGTGGACTTAATGATCGGTATGGAAGGGCAGACAAAAGAAAGTTTTAAAGAGTCCGTGAAAGAGACGATATCATTTCGCCCAGACACTGTGGAGCTGTTTGCCCTTGGCGTAGTACCAAATACTTATATAAGTAGCAAGAAAACATCCCTCATGAAGAGCGAGGAGATCTATGGATGCTACCGAAGCAGCAACGAGCTTTTTGTCGAGAGCGGTTACGTGCAGGCGTGCCATAACAGGTATACAATTAAAGAAAATGGGGGTTTCCTCCAGCAGGATTATGCGCTCAGAGGAATGAGCCTTTTGGGGTTCGGCGCGGGTGCGAGGAGCTACGGCATAAATGCATGTTATAGGAATTCAAGCGGAAGTGCAAACAACACCCAGGAGGTGATGAAGTACATAAGTGATGCAGATACGGGAAAGTACCATAGAACAGGAGTTTTTCTTACCAAGGAAGAAAGCCTCAGAAAATACGCAATAGGCCACATAGAAGCGCTTGACACTAAGGAGTTTGAGTCAAGATTCGGGATTTCATTCAAGGAGAAATTTTATGGGATATACAAGAAGGTGCGCGATCTTGGATTGATAGAGGAGGGCGAAGGCATGATAAAATTGAGTAAAGAAGGGCTTATATTTAGAGATGCAGTTGCATATATGTTCTTCTCAGAAGAAGCAAAGGCTCTGGAAGAGGCTTATAGGAAGTGTGAATAAGATGCAGAAAAACAAGAGGCTTGTAATCTTTGGATTCTCCGGATCTGGAAAATCCACAATGGCAAATATGATAAGCGAGAAATACGGAATAAAGGTTGTGCATCCCTCAGGCATATTGAGATGGCTTTACGAAGGCAAGAACGTAGACGTGGACAAAACCAAGCACAATATGGGTTTTTGGGAAAGCACGAAGGGGATAGAGATATTCAAGAAAAGATTGCACGAAAAGAAGCCGCTTGACCTTGTTGTGGACAAGATAATACTAAACGAACTCAAGAAGGGCAACGTAGTAATAGACAGCTGGAGCCTGCCCTGGCTGGCCAAAGACTGCCTAAAAGTATATCTTTATACAAGTTTGAGGGTGAGAGCAGAAAGGGTAGCTAAGAGGGATTCCATACCCTATCTGAAAGCGCTCAAAATTATCAGGATGAAAGACGAGGATACTAGGAAGCTGTTGAAAAAACTTTACGGATTCGACATAAAGTTAGACACGAAGGTCTTCGGCAAGATAATAAACACAGATGGATTAAACAAAGAAAAGACCTATTCCATATTATGCAAATATTTAAACAAGCAGAAAGATTGGGCATCCATATAAAAGCTATTTTGCATGTCTAATATACTATTACAATATCCATTCTGTAGTCTTCTAGCATTTAAACTACGAGATTGCATATGGTCCATTAATAAAGGCTGCATTATGGGGAACAAGGAATATATAAAGGCAGCATCTATTGGCATGGCTGCTTTTGGATACTATAATCTATTGTTGGATAATGTTACTTTATTTTTGTGGGAAGTGAATAGCGTTTTATTATCTCGATGGATTCTCTCAGTTCCTCTGGGAGTATATCCGGCCTCATGCCCAATACACTGAAGTCCATCTTTACCATTCTTTCCTCTTCCCTGCTCAATACTGGCATGAATACTTTTTCTTGCCCGAGCATTACTGCAATTTTTATATCTGGATATAGTTCTTCCCTTGATAATGCCTGCACGACATAAGTGTTGAAAGGATTTTCTTCTATTATCTCGGAATAAGGTTTCGTTGAAGGCTTTGCTATGTAAAGCACGTGGGAGTGCCCTTTAGCTTTATCTTCTATATCTTTTATGTCTATCAGATCCCCAGCCACATTTATCCCGGGGAACATATCCTTGAGGTGCTTTAACTGTATCTCAAGATTAGCCCTCTCAAGTTCGTCCCTACTGCTGAATTTCATATGCTTGAACTGTTCAACCAGCATTTTATCTATTTCAGCATCGACCTTTGCGCCATCCTTGATTACCGAACTGACAAGCTTCATAGCTCCGCAATCCGTGTGGGGCATTACCTTTATAGCGCTTATATTGTTGCTATTTACCAATTGCCTTAATGTCTCCTTTAATCCAAACACGTTTGCTCCAGCATTCCTAAGGAAGAACGTCTCTCCGTCATTGAAAGCATCCAGCTTCCCGTGAAGCCTTCTGTCCATGCATGATATTATTATTTCCATATTCATACACTATTAATAGATATAGCATTTTACGCATTTATACAAGGCTTTCCCTGCCCTCAATTGTTTCCATCGGAAGGCACAAGCCCATGTTCATTATATGATTGCACAGTTATAAAAAAGCTATTATAAAAACGCTCCAATGCATATCTGCATATGCAAATACCCTGGCAAATGCTGCAAAATTCTACGGCTCAGCCCTGTTTATCATCCTTGGGAAAGGAGTTGCATCCCTTATGTTATCCAGATTCAAAATCCATTTGATGAATCTCTCCACTCCGAACCCGAATCCACTATGTGGTACTGACCCGTATCTCCTAAGGTCCCTGTACCAGTCATAGCTTTTGTCAGTAAGCCCCATTTCGATCATTCTGCTTTCAAGGGTGTTTGCATCCCATATCCTCTGGCTGCCTCCTATTATTTCGCCGTGGCCATGCGGCGCTTCCATATCAGAGTTTAATGCCAATTCCGGATTTTCAGGATTAGCTTCCATATAAAATGCCTTTATTTTGAGTGGCCAATTATAGACGAATATCGGTTTATCTTCATTTTCTGTTAGTATCCTTTCGTCTTCAGTGCCAAGATCATCGAGCCATTTCTTCTTTGCACCATGGCTTCCAAGGTAATCCAATGCCTCTTTGTATGATAGCCTCTTGAAAGGCGGTTTTATCTCTTCCAGTGAATCTGCATTTACTCCCAGTTGCCCGAGCAGGTCTGAGTTGTTCTTAGCAAGCTGCTGGCATACATAAGAGACCATCTCTTCCTGGAGTTTCATATTGTCTTCATTAGTGTAGTATGCGGCTTCTACCTCAAGGTGCCAATATTCTGCAAGATGCTTTATTGTTCTCGATTTTTCTGCCCTGAATGATGGGACCAGGCAGTATACCTTTTCAAGTGACGGGATCATTGCCTCAAGGTAGAGCTGCGATGACTGGGTAAGATATACCTTGTCCCCGAAAAAATCAAAGTCGAACATTTCAGAGCCGCTTTCTCCACCTGTCTTGGTTATTAGAGGCGGAGTAACCTCATAGAATCCCCTGTCTGCAAAGAACCCGCGCAGGTATCTGAACACGTAAGATCTTATTCTAAGTATCTTATTCATCTTCTGGCTTCTTATCCATAGGTGCCTTTTGTCAAGAAGCAGTTCAGTGCTCTGATATTCGGTTATTGGAAAAGGCTCAGAAAGCTGTATAATGTTGAAGCTCTTTACATTCATCTCGTATCCTGTAGGGGATCTCTCATCCACCTTCACAATTCCTGACAACTCTATGCTAGATTCTATTGTTGCATCCTCTGCCATCTTCCACATCTTTTCATCTACGTTTTCCTTCTTTACTGCAGCCTGCATCGTTCCTGTGCTATCTCTTAGTATTATAAATATCAGCCCTCCGCTTGATCTCTTCCTATACACCCATCCCCGCAATGCACACTCCTCTCCTACATTCTTTTCTGCATCCTCTACATGTATGAATTCTTTCATTGACTCTACCAAAGCCATTATATTATTGCTAAACAATAGACTATACGAATAAAATGGATACTGAAGATATAAATCTTCTTCGCAAGTACAACGACTTATATCTGGAAATAATACTCAGGTACAAGGAGCAGATAGAAGAAAAAGAGACATTGTATGCATCCGACCTTCCCACTCTAGTATCCCCACATTCAGAATCCGTTGTCTCGCTTGCAGCTGAATTTAAAGGCGAAAGATATGATCCTGATAAGGATTTTATTGAAGCTGCAAAGAAAGCTTATGATTACGTTAGGGACAAAATAACTAATGTAAATCTACCAATAAAGTTCTGGCTCAAACCAGAGCAGGTCATAAAGCATTCTGCCGGAGAGCACTTTGACAGGTATATACTCCTGTGCAGTCTCCTTCTAGCGCTTGGCAATTACACATCAAAAGTTATAGTTGCCGAGAATGAGCAGGGCATAAGGCCCGCAGTATACTTCATTTTCTCAGAGATAGCATATATGGTGGACTTTGAAGAAGGAATAAAGGAATTCGAAGGAAAGGAGCATATATTGGGCTACCTTAAGAATAACTCACTGTCAATATACGAATTCAACGACAAATCCTATGATTCGTTGTTCTGAGGTTTCTCTTCGTTCTGTTTCTTCGCATATTCTTCTGTAATTCTTATCTTGCTGATACCGTCAATATAGTCAAGGGCAGAATTGACAAAAGTCGCCTTGTTTGCGAAGTATTCGGCCGTGTCTTTTGCATCTTCAACATCCACGCTCATTACTCCCTTGTCAATTCCAGAAACCTTTCCTTTTAAATCATAATGCCTCATGAGCTCTTCAGCTTTCTCCTTGTTTCCATCCACTTTGCCTATAACCTTAAGTTCGTATCGTAGCCTTTCTCCTGCAAGAGGATGGTTGGCATCAACTACCACCCTTCCAGAGTTCACGCTTTTTATTGTAGCTATGCTGCCGTCAAGATCTAGTTTCATCCCTGGATAAGGCTCTATGTCCCTCTTCCTAAAATCGTTTATTGACATTACCCTGACCATATCCGAATTTCTCTCTCCAAACGCATCTGCAGGTTCGAGCTCGAATTTCTTTACTTCGTTAACGCTCATTCCAAGAAGCTCCCTTTTCATCCCTTTCATCATTCCTTTGCTTTTGAGGACTACAAGCTGCGGCCCGTATTTGACGTTTTCATCGAATATTTCCTCTTTCTTTGCCAAAGCATCGTCTGTAGTATAGACTATCTTGCCGTCTGCAATGCGCCATGCAGTGTACTCCACTTTTAGAAAATCATTTTCGCTAAAAGCCATAAAATTACCATCAATAAGTATTAAGTATGAATATAGATATAAATGCTATATTTAAGTATAGATATAGATATAAATGCACTTGTTCACAAATGATTTTCGGTTTTGCATCGGAGAATCCAGATGCATAAGCAAATAAAAGCAAACGCATGAGCACATGGAAAAGAAAAAGATTTACGAAATCCTAGGGTCGCTGTTCATAGCTGCCATAATGATAGGCTCATTTGCAGCATACGGCGGCAACGCGACAAGTCCGCAGCCGCCGAGTGCAAGCCAGAATGCAGCGAATAACTCTACGCCGTTCTGGCATGCAACAAACATAACCGTCGCGAGAATAGATGGATATAACAACTTTTTTTATTTTGCCATAGAATGTGCCAATTCCAATGCAACTCCTGTAGTTCTGAATAAAACATATTCAACGCTTGGCAGAATGAACCTTACTGCTACCGAAATAGGCAACAGGATAGATGTATTATCATCTAGCCCTATAACTGCTTACGAATATTTATCCGGAAATATAACTAAGGCTGAAGCAGAATGCATAAGCATATATGCAAACGCGGAGGTAAAACTCCCAAAAAGGCTGATCTTCCATCTTAATTATATATACAATCCTAATGTGAACACTACGATAAGCTTTCCCGTGCCTGCCCAGGAAGAACTGCAGCAAGTCCCATTGATTATAAATTCGTCAAACTTCAACCAGAGTAGCATGAATATAAGGATTACTTCCCTGCTAACGCAAAATTTCACACTGTATGGCAACATGAGCATTAGCAAGATATGAGGCATTACATGGACATAAGGGAAGCAATATTCATTTATTCAATAAAGAATGCGCTTGATTACGGTAAGGCAGATTCAAGATCGGTGCTAAACAAGATTCTTGCAAAGATACCAGAAGCAAAGAAGGATATAAGGGCAACTTCTGATATTGTTGATGAGATAGTGCTTAAAGTAAATGCCATGGATAGAAGCGAAATAGAATCTGAGGCAAAAAAGCACGCGGGAGAATTCGAAGAAGAAAGAAAAAGAAAAGTAGAAGAAACGTCGAAACCTAAGATGGCCCTTGAAGGCGCAATATCTGGAAATTTCATAACTAGGTTCCCGCCTGAGCCAAGCGGGTACATGCATATAGGCCATGCAAAAGCCGTTTTTCTGGAGAAAGAATTCGCAAATGTATATTCAGGGAAGATAAATCTTTATTTTGACGATACAAATCCAGAGAAGGAGAAGCAGGAATATGTAGATGCAATAAAGGAGGACCTGGAATGGCTCCGCATTTCTTTTGATTCTGAATATTATGCCAGCGACAACATGGAGATAATGTATGAATGCGCATCGAAGATTGTATCTGAAGCGCATGGTTACATATGCATGTGCGATGCCGATACTATAAAGAATAACAGAATGCATGGAGTTGAATGCGTGCACAGGAAGCAATCCCGCGAAGAGAACATGGCATATTGGAAAAAGATGATGGACGGGTCCTTCAATGAGAATGAAGCAGTACTAAGGCTTGCATCAAACATGAAATCCGCAAACTCTGCAATGCGCGACCCGACTCTTTTCAGGATAAAAAAGGAGAGGCATTACAGGCAGGGAAATAAATACTCCGCATGGCCCACATACGATTTCAATACACCTATAATAGATTCCATTAAGGGGGTAACAGACGTTATAAGAAGCAAAGAATACGAGCTGAGGGACGAGCTGTATTATAGGATACTTGACTTGCTTGGATTCAGGAAACCCATATTACACAGTATAGCAAGGCTTGAAATAGAAGGCAACATAACTTCCAAAAGGAAGCAGAATGAACTGATAAAGGAAGGATTTATCTCCGGATACGATGATCCAAGGCTTGCAACTATAGCCGCATTGAGGAAGAGGGGAATAGAACCTTCAGCAATAAGGGAATTCGTGCTTAGGTTTGGCATGAGCAAGGCTGACAGCGTAGTGCCAATGGAGATGCTGCTCGCAGAGAACAGGAAGATAATAGACAGGAAGGCAAAGAGGCTTTTCCTCGTGGAGAATCCTGTAAAGATTATTGTAGAGGACAAAACGGAATCTGCAGTAAAGCTCAGGCTGCATCCAAACCAGGACCTTGGCTACAAGGAATACGTCGTTGGAAACGAGCTCCTGATAGATGGCAGTGATGCAAAAAGCCTAAAGCAAGGCGGCACGCTCAGGCTGAAGGATTTGTTTGCAGTAGAGATAATGTCAACAGATGGAAATATAATATGCAGGACTGCGGCAGATTCAAAAGAGAATCTGAAGATAGTCCAGTGGGTTGATGCAAAGAAAAACGTAAAATGTACTCTCCGGAAGATAGGGCATCTTATGTCAGGAGATAAAATAAACATAAAGAGCATAGAGGATAGCGAAGGTTATGCTGAAGAGTACGCAGCAAATATAAAGGATGGAGAATTCGTCCAATTCGAAAGGGTAGGGTTTTTTAAGCTTGCCGATTCAAAGCATATGTTATTTACAAGCTTATAATACGAACACAACAGCGACCTTGATGGAAACGAGAACCCAGATAGAGAGCAGAGGACCGCAAGCACACGCATCGGATCTTGCATCATTAGCTATAAGGAACGTCCTTGAAAAGCATCAAAAGCAGATGAAAGACGAGATAGGAAAGAACGGGCATAATTCTTCTGTATTCGACAGCCATCTGCATTACATGAAGCAGATGCTTGGAAATTCTTCCGGATATGAGGTTATACCATACAAGCTACTCATAAAAAGATCCAAGGATATGAATCAGGACGAGTTGAGAAGATTTATATCCGGAATAGAAACGCTTGCAAACGTATATCATAGAAAGTTAGGGGATATTGCATTGCCGATCTTGACAGGGCTAATAGTGCTTTCAGACTCCCCTGAGAAGATAGAACAGCATATAGCAAAGATCGCATGCAACATGGAAGAGAAGCAGGCGAAATATGAGAAGATTGCAAGGAGATACAGAGAAAGAGTGATAGCTACGGAACAAATGCTGAAAAAAGAGGAATCAAGCCTGTTCAGGATATTCAGGAAAAGGAGAATAAGCACTCTAAGGAAAAGAATGCACTTCCTGTCAAAAGCGCATGGCGACATGCAGAAGAAAAGCAATACCTACAAAGAGATGATGGAAACAGTGACGCTTCCAAATCTAGGAAAGCCTAGGCAATGAACGATTCCTGCCACAGCATTATGCAAAACACTTTTTTAAAGTTTTGTGCTTCAAGTTAAATCAGGTAACATGAAGGCAGCTATATTGTGCGGAGGCCAAGGAAAGAGGCTTAGGCCGCTAACGGAGAACATACCAAAGACAATGGTGCAGATAGCAGGCAAGCCCATACTTGAATGGCAGCTTCAATGGCTGAAGAAATACGGGATAGACTCAGCCATAATACTTGCAGGGTACAAGCACGAGAAGATAATGGAGTTCTTCAGGGAAAAGAAGCCTTTGATAGACATAGATTTTTCTATAGAAAACGAGCCCATAGGCACAGGCGGCGGACTGAAGAATGCGGAAAAATCGCTAAAAGGCGAAAAGGAATTTCTAGTTGTAAATGGAGATATCCTTACAAACTTCAACTTAAAGAAGATGAGGCTTGAAAAAGAAGATGTAGCACAGCTCTCACTCATACAACTGAAGAGTCCTTATGGGGTAGTGCATTCAAGCGGCAACAAAGTCACTAAATTCGAGGAGAAGCCGATGCTTAAGGAATACTGGGTAAGTGCAGGCATATACCTGATGTCGAGCAGCATATTCAACTACCTGCCTAAGAAAGGAGACATAGAGAAGACGGCATTCCCTTCGCTTGCCGAGGAAGGAAAACTTGGATGTACAAGATTTGAAGGAGAGTTCTGGAAGCCGATAGACTCTATAAAGGATGTTGATGAGGCAAACGATGAAGTTAAGGGTCATATATTCTAGTATTACAACTGCATGATATGTTGGCATGTAGCAGATACTGCAAACAACAAGCATCTTATTAATTTTCATATATACCTATTCTGCATTTGATGTGCATCGCCTCTGTAGCTCAGTGGTAGAGCGTGTGCTTGGTAAGCACAAGGCCGCGAGTTCAATCCTCGCCGGAGGCTCGTGATTTGACGTATTCTATAAATAGCTATATAAATAGTTAAAACATATAAAATAAAAGGAGATGATCATGAAAGACCCACTTGTAGTAAGAATAGGATTTCCTATATTGATGTTTGCAATTCTCATGGCGGCATTTGGAATTTTCAATGCCCATTACTTATTCCCTGCATACCACTGGCCACATTACAATTACACTAAAACAGTGAATCCAGTAAATGCAACATCATCGAATTCCAATACAACAATAACGAACCAAGTAACTATTACAAGGCCAATCACAATCTGTTATCGCTATTATCGCCACTGTGTGGTGTAAATTCATCAAAACTCAACAAATTAAATGATAAGATTAGCTACTTCTAGGCGGAATTTTATGAACATCGAAATAAGGAATCCAAAAAATTCTCAGGATACGGAAACTGCCATGTGGGAAAAAGCCACAATAAGCAAATTAATGCGAAGCAATAATACAACAGAAGAAGCAATACGGCAAGCCCTAACCGAACTAAAGGATATGGGCCTTATAAATAAAGAGGATTTATATTCAGACTACAATAAAAACCCTATAAAAAATTGCCTAAAGGAAGCCCTTAAAAGAGAGATCAATATTAATACTACTTGTTTGATACAGTTCTTTGGGATGTCAAACTATATTACGCTAGATAATGCCAATAGGTTGCAATTTAAGAATGTAAAGACATACATTTCTCATTTTGGATTAAAGAAAGAGGATACAGACAAGATAATATATGAAATGTGCAATTTCATTCTGGATAAAAAGCAATTTCGAGGTTGCGGTGCGTTGGCGTTGAGGATTGCAGAGGAATTTGATTTAGATCCTAATACTCTTAAAAGAGCAGTCATAAGAACATATCAAAACCATATAGAAGATTTTCCAAAGTTAGGGATATCATTAGGTGAAAAAGATTTTCCAAAGTTCCTAGAGAAGTATTATGGCATAATATCAGAATATGAAGCACACAAAGCAACATCTCTCACTGCTTTAACTATATCCACCCTAAGAAAATATCTTAAAAAAATCGCAGTTTATACTTCTCTTGGAACGTTCCTGTTTGTCTCCAATGCTATGATAAACAAGGAACTATCCAGTTTTAAATACCAAACTGGAAAAATCACAACCAAGGAAATTATAGCAAAGACAGTTGATGGGAAAAAAGATATGGCTGGCATAAATTCGGTTTTTTGGAGCAGAATAAAAAATCCTAATACTCCTCTTTCATTTAAGTTAGCCTTAATGAAATCCATAATAAATTATGAAGGAGAGCTATTAAATGTAGATTCACTTGCGACTTTTGCAACCGATAATAAATACCCATTGCCTCTAAGGATGGAAGCAGTGAAGCAAATAGGAATATATGACAAAGCATATCCCTATTACTATGGAAATTTTAATAAACTATTTTATAATTTAGCCTGCAATTCCAAAACCGAGCCAATTGCCCTTTTATCCCTTAAGACGATGATGAATAATTTATCCAGTTCTACAGCAGATAAAATAATTAAGGATCTTTTGCTTATACAGAGAAATTCCAAATTCAAAAGTGTAAGAAAGCTTGCTGGCAAATACATGCTTGATGCAAAAATCAGATATTTTGGAGGATAATATGGAATCAAAAAAAGAGAAAAATGCGCCTTCGGGCGAGAAAGCCGCAGAAGACGACAATTCTAGATTAATAAATGCGATGCGTAATATCAAAGGATTCGAAGACTTTGATGAAAAGGACATGAAGCTCATTCAAAATCCATTAAGATTCATGGCTGATGAGAATTGCGAGAAGATAAAGAAACTTCAGCGCGGAGAGTTGGATACCAATACATGGTCAAATACTGCCAAAGCAAAGGAAATAATGGAAAAAGGGTTTAAGGCATGGTTAAATGAGTACAATAAATCCGTGGCCAAGAGATTCTCAGAAGATAATTCCTATTACAAAAAGAGCAATATGGGCAGATCCATGCAGGGAACTGGAGAATATACAATTTATCTTACGCAACCATCCCAAGCCCTTATCTTTGTAGAAGAAGTATTAGGGCAGATGAGCGACGGATGGTGGGAGAATTCAATGATGACCCGCCATGATTCTGATACCTATTACTACAACCTTAAATTAAACGTAAATCCAAATAACATCCCGCACATATCTGGTTTTTCTGGGGTAGAAATATATTCTACCAGCATTTTGGCTAGGCTCCCACACATTGCTGAACGCATGATGCTGTTTGTGAGGAACAGTTGCGTCAATCCACACTACTCTTTCCAAGATCTCAAAAACGATCTAAAAACAATAGAAAGTGCACAGAAGAATCAGACCCAAAACGGCAAATTACTTTGAAACATCTGATTTTTGCCTTATAGTTTGCACATATTGATACAGTTGTTCTGGAAATGATACAATTGACCAGTGTATTGCCAAGGTATTTAATATAAGGAATAGGGTTAGCTTAACTGATATGGTATAATAAAATATAATTTCTATATAGAAATAAGAATTTGCAAATTTGCTATCATGCAACAAAGTTTAAACCGTTACCGAAGGCGCAGTTTCATATCAGAATGGTTAACATAGTACTGTTAGATAATGAATTTCCTCAATATGTATGATGATAGCTAATATATACCTGTTCCAACACATATTATTTTACCTTCCTTATTTCGTAAATTAAAAAGCGAAATAAAAACGAAATGAATAGAACAGTATAAAAATATAATTTGAAAGAATACAAGCAATAACATGCATCAGTGCTTATCATGGCAAAACAAGGAAACACAAAGAAGAGAATACTTGAGCTCATAGCTAACGGCTCAAACAATCTCACATCAATAAGTGAAAAGCTTAAGCTTGCTCCATCTACTGTGAGCAAGCACCTCCATGACCTTGAAGAATCAGGCTTTATAGAGAAGAGCGACAACTACACAAAAAAATGGAAATATTATAAAATAAGTGCCAACCCACAGAGCATTTCGCAACTCGGCAACGAGTTCGGCATACAAATAGTAAACAGGAAGATGCAGCCTGCTAAAACGTTTTTCTTCGTTGCTGCTTTTTTGTTAGTGGCTGTAGCCATATACGCCATATATTATCAATATAATTCCGCTACAGCCACGTATTTGCCGATAAGCATAACCGATCCGCCAACCGTGCCCACAGGCACGCAGGCCATTTACATAAATTATTCGGGTATGGAAGCCAATATAGGAAGTTTAGGAAATCCAAATTGGGTAAATATAAATTCAAGCGGCAGGATAGACCTTATGAGCCTGATAAATGTAAGCCAGGTAATAGGCAGCATGTATGCAAAGCAAGGATCCACGATATCGCAGGTTATGTTCAATGTGAGCAATGCAGACATAGAGATAGACAACATCACATATCCGATATATCTAGAGAATACACAGCTTGTTGCTTCTGTAAAGAATAGCAAGGCGGTTAACTTCACGTCCGGCATACTGCTCGACTTCTCTCCTGTTGTAACCCCAATATACTACGATAATTCTACGCAGTTCCTCATGCTTTCTTCACTTAGAGCTGCCATGGTCCATATTAATTCAAGCTGGGATTCAGGGCAAGGGCGGGTGCCAGCTATTCACACTCTGGATGAGGCAGACAAGTACATACTTTACAATTCAGGCATAAAGATAATAAGCGCAAGTGCGCACAGCAACGGCAACTACACATCAGTTTCCGTAGCGCTTCGCAATACAGGAACTGAAAACGCCACAATATACGGAATTGACCTTCACTTCAACGGCAACATTTACAAGCTAAATATATCTTCACCAGTCACAATAACAATTTCAAGAGGGAACAGGGAAAGCTATTTTGATGCCATGCGGTCGAGCATGACCAAGCAGTTCCTACTGATGCACCTAGACAACATGATGCTGTTTGCAAACGCAAATGGGACATTACTTTTGCCATCACCCAATATGAGCAGCGTTTTCTTATCTGTGGAACGCTCAAAATGGGCGCATGCGCTACCTCCAATGGCCGGTTCCGGCTTCGGTTTGATGGCAATGAATGCAAGTAATGTCAGCAATGCTTCCTTTATGCATGCAGAAGCAACAGAAGGAATGGCGAAACCCAAAATATTCGGATATATCCTAAGACCGGGTGAAAACGTGACGCTATCCTTCAATGGACAGCTGAAGTTTTTCAATTCAAGCTCTGCAATAAGAATAAATAATAATAGTATCTATGGGATAACCGTTGCCACGCAGGGTGGAATAATATTTGGAAATGTGTCCACATGAATACTAGTGGCGCTGAAAAAGCGATAATAGAACTAAAAGACATAAAGAAAGTATACAGATCAAAAGGGATATCATATGAGGCAATAAAGGGGATATCTGTAAAGATAATGGCAAATGAATTCACCGCAATAGTAGGTCCGTCCGGAAGCGGCAAGACCACGCTTCTCGATATGATGGGCACTCTAGACTCCCCTACGAACGGCAAAGTGATAATAGATGGAGTAGATGTTTCGAAGCTCAGCGATGCGGATGTGTCAAAGCTCAGGAATGAGAAGATAGGATTCATATTCCAGTCATATAATTTAGTGCCTTATTTGAGCGCATTGCAGAATGTGATGCTTCCACTGATGGTGGACAATAGGCACACCCCTGAAAAGGAGGAATATGCAAAGCAGATGCTGGAAGAGATAGGAATACCTTATTATGGAAAGAAGCCGACAGAGCTGAGCGGAGGGGAGCAGCAGAGAGTCGCAATAGTGCGGGCGCTTGTGAATAAGCCGGATATAATACTTGCAGACGAACCAACAGGAAATCTAGATACGAAGACTACAAAGAACACTATAAACATGATGCTGCGAGTGAGCAAAGAGCACAAAACAACGATTGTCATGGTAACTCATGATCCTGAACTTGCCGGATTCTTCGAGAGAAGGATACACATAAAGGACGGGCTTATAGAAAAAGAGGAAAGAGGAGGAAAAAAATGGATACGAGATTGAAATTGTTCGCGATGCCTATACTTCTGGCTGCTGTGCTTATGGCGCAGCCAGGGATTGCCAGCGCAGCTGTTGCATGCGCAAACCCTGGATATAGCCTGAACATAATAAATGCGATGTGGGGAAATGCCACGCATCCCATATCCGCAGGGCCGGGCGACAGTTATCTCCCATTCACTATAACTATGGAGAATTCAGGCAACTCGTGCAGCATACAAAGCCTGCAGGCACAGCTATCTCTATACGGTGGTATAAGTAATTACAACAGCTCCCTTTCCCCTATAGACTATGCAGCAAGCGAATCTTCACCATCAATCTTCAATCTTGTATATTACCTTGACATAGCAAAGAACATTACTTCAGGCCCGAACGTATCGAGCTCATATCCCCTCTATATTTCATGGAACTACACAAACAACACGGGTATAACTAGGTATAAGTTAACATTCAACATAAATATCCCAATAAAAGGGGACCCTGACATAGCGTTCAGCTCAAACAGCCCTGGCATAAATTCTGGTCAGGTTAGCAGTATACCTGTGGTTGTTACGAATGCGGGAACTGGAATAGTTAAGAATCTTGTTACAACTGTTGCGGCAGGCGGGGTAAGCATACTTTCTCAGCCTGACGAGATATATTCTCTGGGTCCGGGGCAGTCTAATGTAACATACATGAAAGTTTATATCCCAACTGGAAACTCAGGCAGCTCTATAGTTTTCGACATTAATTCGCATTACATAAGCCCTTACGGATTCAATACAAGCATAAGCGACACCCTCGGCTTCTTCGCATTGCCAAGTGCATCTAGCAACATTTACATATATCCCGGAAATCAGACTCTTGTTTCTGGAATAATAAAGAACACCAGCATAATAGTGCAGAACACAGCTTCTTTACCGATATATAATTTTACCGCTGTGCTCTCCCCGTCGTCATCCCTAAGCATCCTGGGTAGGGGAAATTTCGTAACAATACCTTATATAGCACCGGATTCAAATGCAAGCTTTCCAGTAACCCTATACTCGCAGTCGTCATCGTCTCCAATAAGCACTCTCACAATGGATGCAAGCTATGTGCTTGGCAACCAAGCCAATACCGCTACTAGGATCTTGAGCTTCATAACCCATGGATTAATAAATATAACAAATGTTACCGAGATAGTCTCTCCGGCTTTCCCAACAGCGGGCCAGATATTCTCCGTAACAGGAACACTGGACAATATAGGCACGCAGTCTGCAATAGCCGCGCAGATAACAGCGTCTCCACCTGCGGGCATAAGCATAGTTGGTTCCCCTACTACTTTCGTGGGTACAATTCCGATAGACACGCCTACCGCTTTTACCATAAGTTTCGTGTCCAAGCCATCGCTAAAGGAAGGAACGTACAAAATACCAATGAGCATATCGTATCTTAACAACCTGAACCAGAAGCAGAATGTGACAATGTACTCTACGGTGCAGATTGGCGCGCCTTCTCTAACGTCTGCGCAGAACAGTGCAGTTTATGCATATGGCGGCAATGCAACTCTGTCCGGAGCTTATCCAAGAAGGGGTAACTCGTTCTACATAATAGATGCATTGGCTGTTATAGCAGTAGCTGGTATTGCTGTCTTTGTATACGTGCGCTACGTAAGGAAGAGGAAAAGGCATGCAAATTCTGAAGATGAGAAGGCCAAGGTGCGCGCCAGATGAAGTACAACGACCTTTTGTGGCTTAGCCTTAAGGGAATCTCCGAGAGGAAGATGCGCGCAGCGCTTACCGTGCTCAGCGTGGCGATTGGTGTAGCCGCAATAGTTGCCCTGGTATCTCTAGTATCCGGCGCATCAGCCGGCATATCGAAATCGCTTTCCACGATTGGCCCTACTTCAATATTCCTTTCTGCATCTGGCCAGCATATATTGACAGATGCGGATGTTGCAGAAATAGAGAGCCTTCCTAATGTGAGTGTTGTGGTGCCGGCAATCTCTTTTCCGGCAAACATAACGATTTCAGGGCAGCAGCTAACAGCAACGATCGTAGGAGTAAGCAATTACAGCCTTTCCCAGCTCATAGGCAATGTGAGCCTTCTTTCAGGAAGCGTGTTTCAGGATACAAGCCTACCGTTCGGATTAGTCGGATATAGCATAGCGTTTCCTACCTCAACCCAGCAGGCATCTTCAGTTACCGTCAGCAATCCAATATACATAACAACAAAAACAGACAGCGGCGAGAAGAGCGTTACAATTATACCATCAGGAATATTGAACGCATATGGCAGTGCGGCATTCATATCCCCTGATACCTCGATATTCATACCCATCCAGGCTGCAGAGGCAATAACGAACAAGTACTCGTACAACATTATCGTGGTAAAAGCTACAAATACTACGACAGTCGCGCCCCTATACGCCCTTCTCACTACAATATATGGGAATACTTTGAGGGTAATATCAGTTCAGCAGATTGCACAGACTGTGTCCTCCATAACAGGATCGCTGAGCCTCCTTCTTGCAGCTATAGCCGGCATATCCCTTATAGTGGCCGGAATAAGCATATTGAGCATAATGATGGTCTCTGTGGCTGAAAGAACCCACGAGATAGGCATACTAAAATCTATAGGGTTCAGCAAGCGCGATGTGCTCATGTTGTTCCTAAGCGAGGCGCTTATAATAGGGTTACTTGGAGGGATAATAGGCGTAGCTGCGGGAGTTGGCGGGTCATACGGCCTAGCCGCAACGCTTGGATCCGGTGCAGCAAGCTCAGGCGGAGCACATACCACTTCATTCACCGGAGGTTCGTTCAGAGCAGGCGCAAGTGGCAGCAGAGCCGCTTTCGCCGGGGGGCCAGGAAGCATAAGTCCTCCATCCGGCGCATCAGCATCATCCTTTTCTCTGACGCCATCTGTAAGCATAACTATAGTAATAGCCGCGATACTTGTAGCAGTGGCCGTAAGCGTAGCGGCGAGCATGTATCCAGCATGGAAGGCCAGCACAGTCGACCCTATAAAGGCATTAAGGTCTGAGTAATAAACGGATTCTCCTAAGCATATGTATTGTAATATATAGGTTAAATGTGAGATTCTGGTGCTACATTATTAATATCCTGAAGATTCCCCCAACTTCGTTGGGGATTGTCTAATCATTCAGTAATATACGCTTTCTCTAGAATATTTCTCCAACGGCAGTGTGCAGCAGGTTTTACTGCTGCTAATATTCTGCCGCCGACGCGATACAATGGTGAGTGTAAATCAGACAAAAAATAAAAAGGAATTGGATTTCCAGTACAACTTTGAGCACATTGTGCTTGTACCGAAATATCGATTCAAGGTCTTCAAGAATCCGAAGATGCAGAAGATTGTTGCAGATGCATTCAAAGAAATCGAGATGCAGTACAAAATCAAGATAAAAGAATTCTCGTTTGGAGACGATTTTGCACACATTCATATGGAAGTCAACGTACCAAATAAACTTTCTGTTGCACAGGTAATACAGATACTGAATAAACACAATAAACGAACAAAGAACAAAGCATATATATAGCAAGAATAAGGAAATAGCGTGCAAGCAGCGCAAATAGCGCTGATTCTACACAGTTTATATTATACAGAATAATATAATTGGTGTGAAAATTGAATGCAATTGAACAAATCAAGAAGAAAGAAGACCAAATAAGAACTCCGAATTTTGAGATGATCAAGCCGCTTTTGTCCGTTAAGCGGATATACACAAACAGCAGGGATGTCGCAAATGTAAACGGAATTCAGCTAAAGATGTGGGATGTGATTGTTGCAGCGCTTGTCACAAGGCTGAACCTCTTCTTCGTAGGAGAGGCAGGACCTGGAAAGACGCAAATTTCCAACGATATAATGAATTCTATATTCAATGGCAATGCTCTTGATCTTAGAGGGTCTCTGGATATTAACCTGAATGGGCTGTTTACAAGGATGGATCTAGATAAGCTCTCGAAAATGAAAGGAAAGACCGACGATGTGACAGAACTGACAGAAAAGGTTAATTTCAATCTTGCGCTTATAGACGAGCTGAACAGATGCCCGCCCGTACTACAAAACCAATTTTTCAACATAACCGACGGATACATAGAGTTCAAGGGAAAGAAGGTGTACCTTGGCAAACCAGGAGCATCAAATTATTTCATTGGCATAGCCACTGGAAACCTCGGCAATGGAGAATTCATGGGCACATTTTCAATAGACAATGCTCTCCGCGACAGGCTTCATCTTACAATAGATTTCGATTATTATTATCCATTGCCTATGGACACCCTTAACGTTTCTATGAACACCACAGACCCTAGGGTAAAAATATCGGAGAAAAACGATCTAATAAAGGAAGTAGTGTCTGCATATGAACAGACAAAAGTATATCCTGCAGGAATGCCCGAGTTTAGGATAAACAGCAGCAATTATTTCGATGCATGGCTCACCGGGCAATTCTTAGACCATGGGATCGACTACATAGATTCTGTCAATATCGATTCCAATAACAAAAGTTTCGCATATATGATGAGCAAGAGAATGATAAAAAACGTATATCCCGACATATTGGTGCAAAAAGGGGCAAACGCGGCAGGAAACATGATATCTTTTGTAAAACCTTTCACTATAAGGGGAGTGAACAAGACGATGTCTCTTGCAATAGGGCTTGCAGCAGTCGCATCCGCGCGCACTGGCGCCGAATTCAAGCTCGACTATAATACCGTGCTTGAAGCGTACAGGCTCGTACTTCCATATTCCGGAGCATTAACAACCGCGCTAATAGAGCTTGAGGGAAATTACGGAAACCCAAACATTGCTGCGGATAATGTGGTAAAAGAAGTAGCTAAAGAAGTCAATAAAGGAATAGAAGCCTCACTCATAGCAATTAAATACGCCGCACAGGGCGAACTAAAAGAAAAACACGAAAATGATATTCCTCCAAGCTGGGAATTCGCAAAGCAGATTGCGCGTGACATAAACAATAAGGCAATAGCAGCAAGCACAAAATGAACCTAAAGTGTAAGACATGGACAATATATTCATTCCAAAAAACCTCAGGATAGGGGGCAATAAAAATCTTGATGAATACGTAAAGGGCATAGAGAAAAAGAGAGAAGCAAAAGAAGAAGAGGAAAGGAAAGCAAAAGAAGCAGCAGAACAACAAAAAGCTGAACCCAAAATAATAATTCCGGGAAAACAGAGGATAGTGCCTCTGCTCGACAAAGACGGAAAAGTAATCAAGGCAGCTTGGCTGGAAGCGAGAGATCTCGTAAAAGACAAGGGAGGCCTCCCTTCAAATGTACTGCATGACGATGTATTTGTATATTCAGATGCATGGAAGTCTCTGTGCGAACAAAATTATTATCCCTCATGGGCAAGGGAAGTTCTAATTTATCTGGAGCAAGATGTAAAATTCAAAAAAGGGGAGGATGTAGTAGATATGGATAATGATGGAGTGGGCAGAAAATGGATATTTCCTGCATCGCAGATTCCAGAAGAAACAATAGGAAAAGAAAATGTCGCTTTGTTCGTAGATCCTCAAGAAGTAGAAGTTGATAATAAAAGAGTCGTAATTCTCGCCAACCCCAAATCCATCAC